>CAYWYX010000056.1:0-15501 GCA_964462735.1 uncultured Acidobacteriota bacterium
TCACCGGAGTGAGGGTGATTTTAATAACTCTCTTTACTGGTTTAATCAAGTTGGGGAACATCCAATTTTTGAAGTTATTCGCAGTAAATGGGCACTGGAGAATGCCCACTCAGAAATAAATCATGAGTGGAGTCCTGAGTTTTTCGTGACACTATGCAAAAAGGTCCGTCAGGGAAATTCAGAAAGTAAAATCTCAGTCGATGTACAATTGATGGCTCAAATGGAATATAACTTTTTAATGCAATTTGTCTTACAGCAATCCAAGTCTTAACTTGATTTGGACTAAAGGTCATTGCTTGGCTACAAGATTTCCCCTAAGTAGTTTTCGAAAATCAGATTTTGGGAAAAATCCTTTAATTTTAGAGAAGAAGCAGGATTGCTGGGCAAGGCTTTTCTAGGAACTAAACCAATGATCTCAGAATAGGAAATGGTAACTTTCAAAGTAGTTGCTTTATTCAAAACCTGATCAAACACCTGTTGCATGGAAGTTACTTTAAAATTTGTTAGATTCATGGATACTTGAACTTTTTCTTTTGTTTTTAAATTCACTCCAATTGCTTTTACACAGGGTAGGCCTCCACTAGAGGATCGGAGAGAAGTTGCAACCTGTTTTGCAATGAGAATATCTGAAGAGTTTAAGACTATATTATAGGCGATCAGAAAGGTTCGAGCACCAACTACAGTGGCTCCAGCTGTGGGATGTAGATAATTTCTGCCAAAGTCTGGCAGACAGTTGGTGTCAGTTCTTACTCTTACCTTTAATTCTTCAAATTGTCCCCTCCTAATATTCTCCAATCTCTGCCGGTTAGGCTGCTTAGCTGCTGCTTCATAAAAATAAACTGGAATAGAAAGGCGTTGATAGATTTGTTTTCCTACTTCGTGAGCAATTTCTACACAATCATCTATTGTAGTGTTTCGGATCGGAACAAAGGGAATAACATCTGTAGCACCAATTCTAGGGTGTACTCCAGAGTGTTCAGTCAAGTTAATTAGTTCAGCGGCTTTTTCAGTAGCTTTCACTGCAGCTTCTCCAATTGTGTCTTTTTCTCCGGCAAATGTAATGACTGTCCTATGATGATCCTCGTCCATTGAAAATTGCAATACTTCAACTCGCGATACAGATTGAATTGATGAAACAATCTGGTTAATAACTTCTTGGTCTTTGCCGTCACTAAAATTGGCTATACAAGCAACAATAGTTTTCATTTTTTAACTAGGGGGTTGCATACTGTAACTTTGATGAAAAGCTGTCCAAAGCTCATTGTCATAAATGAAGAGCATAGAAAACAATAAATTTTAAAATAAAAGAGAACTGGACAAGAATGTGGATTGTTTTTTCCACCTTCTAAAAATTGTGAGATCAATAATCATAGTGCCTCTTTACTGGACTTATCTGCAAGATAAGGAGGATTTAACTAGGGGAGTTCTTTAGAAGAAGGGCATATTTCTCAGGAAGAGTTTTTGGGCTCCCATTTTTGTTTAGAATTACATGGGTTGTACTTCCTGTTGCAATTAGTGTGCCACTTTGCTTATTAAGGATTTGATATTGAAAACGGAGAGCCCTTTTTCTTAGAGAGTCAATGGATGTCCGAATTTTTACAATTTCATCATAGTGAGCAGGGGCATGATACCGACAGGAAACTTCTGCTACTGCAAGGAAGGATTCAGTTTGAGCCTCCATTTTTGCATAAGAAAAGCCCTGTTTTCGACAATATGCTGACCTTCCTATTTCAAACCATATCAAATAATTGGAGTAGTAAACTACGCCCATTTGATCTGTCTCTGCATATCTAATACGGATCTGACAATCAACCCAGTGGGTTGTGCCCTGAGAGGGAATTTGGGATTGTTCGGGCATAATGGTTGTTGTTATGGCTGCAACCTTTATTAGGGTGCAGATACACCAGTAGAGGTTGAAGAAACATTGAAGCTCTCAATAACTTTCCGAGTAATATCAACTTTTGGATCAATGTAAAAGAATTGAGTATTTTGTTTTGAAGAGTCCAAAATCATTGAAATGTTTTGTTCGGTAGCATATTTCTGTAGCACTGGGATCAACTTATTTACAATGCGATTAACGATTTCCTGTTGCATAGTATTAAATTCTTTTTGAGCGTCTTCCTGTTCCCGTTTTAGTTGAGTATTCTTAGTTTCGACATTATTAGTAAGCATTCTTTGGGCAAGAGGATTGAGCTTGCCCTGCTGTTCAACTAACTGTCTTTGTAAGGTTGAAATCTCGTTATTTTTTTTTGCCAACTCCTCTTGCTTTGCTGTCATTTTTTTTTGAAAATCTGCAAAAGCTATTTTTCCTTCAGAACACTCACGAATTACAGTAAATAAATGAAGAACGGCAAATTTTTCTCCGAAGGCCTCCTGAGGTATCAATGTTAAAGGGATAACTAAACTCCAGGAAAAAAAGGCCAGTGTAATTGTTCGTAGCATTGTAACTCCTCACTTCAAAATTTAGAAAATACCTTCTTTTTCCTAGGATAGTAACATATATGTCAAAGCTAGCTTTGACTAGTTCCTTATTTAGACAGTTAAACGGGCATCATACTGTTGATCAGAGTAACTTGTAAAGAGAGATGTGTATAGAGTACTCAGTGTTCAATCGATTCTTATTGGTTATCTTTAAAGATGAATTCTGTTAGAAGATGTTACTTCTATGGAAAGTACTTTTCTAGACTAGAGATAGGAAGGAGTTTAATGATGTCATTGTAGGTAACTACAATGACAAGAAGAATTACCATAGCAAATCCAATTTGCGCTACTCTTTCGC
This sequence comes from uncultured Acidobacteriota bacterium, assembly GCA_964462735.1. GTDB lineage: Bacteria > Acidobacteriota > Terriglobia > Versatilivoradales > Versatilivoraceae > JAKUNG01. The sequence goes on from CAYWYX010000056.1 coordinate 2,780, forward strand.
GGACTTTTAAACTAAGGTTGTGGCGAAAGATTGATTCAATAAGGATTATGGTGATCACTCCACCATCTAGAATTGGAATTGGTAAAAGGTTAACAATTCCTAAGTTCAAACTAATAGCTGCAATCAGGAATATTAAATCATTAAGGCTAGATTTTGCAGCCATACTAGATTGTTTAGCAATTTCAATGGGACCTCCAACCATACGCATTGAAATCTGTCCTTGGACCAATCGATTAAGAAAATTAAAAATTAGGCCGGCAAATTTATAATTTTGTTCGAAGGATGTTTTTATGGATTCAGTAAAAGTAAGGTCTTTTGTAGTAGTTCTTGGCCGTGAATATAACGTTACTCCAATCATTCGACGCTGTTTGGTCTCATCCAAATAGGGTGTCACATTTACATTAATCTCCTCGCCATTACGTAAAACTGTCATTGCAAGAGTCTTATCTTTGTTAGTGTTTAAAGTATCAATTAGGTCTCGACCCATTTTTCTTAACTCAACGCCTGCTACCTTAATTACTTGGTCACCAGGAAGAATACCAGCTTGGTAAGCAGGTTTTTTGGATAGGACATCCCCTATCCAAACAGAAGCTAATTCAAATGGAAGTGCGCCTAGAAATCCAACATGTTCTTTGCCACGTACCTCTGGAATAACAGTCGTCGAGAAAATTTGCTCTCCTCTTTTAACTTGGAGCTTTAGAGACTTTTCTGGACTGGATCTTACTTCAAACAAAAATTGCTCCCAAGTTGGATCTTGTAATTCATTGATTTGTATTATTTTGTCGTTTGGTTTGAGGTTATTTTCAGCTACTGAACCTGCTTTAACTAAACCTATAACAACAGGCTCCCTTGGCCACAGAGGAACTTCGTAGTGGTGATAATAAAGACCAGTAAGTAAGGCTACAGCAAGTAGAAAATTCATAACTGGGCCCATAATAGCTACAATAAATCTTTGCCATTTGGGATGTGAAAGAAACTCTTCGACGCCTCCTGTAGCATCTTCAGGGTTTTCACCGGCCATACTGACATATCCACCAAGAGGAATAGCGCAAATTTTATATTCTGTTTCTCCTTTGCGGAAACCTAGGATTTTTGGGCCAAAGCCTACGGCAAAGGCATTAACTTTAATGTTAAAAATCTTAGCAGCCCAAAAATGGCCTAATTCATGTACCACTACTATTGTGCCGAACACTACAACCACACTCAAAACACTTGAAAAAAAATCTAGCATTGGGAATAACTCTTAATTTTGTTTAGTAAGATAGATGAAATTTATTGAAAGGACCTACAATATATCGTTAAAGTCCTAAGCTCTTCTATTAAATAAAATCAGTTTCGATCAGTCGATGTGTTTCAGATCTGACATTTTTATCATACTCTACAATTTCTGTAACTGAAGAAAAATTAATTTTCTGATTAAAAGTACTCATCATTTTAGCTATTACTTTTGGAATTTCCAGGAAGCTAATTTTCTTTTTAAGAAAAGCGTCTACTGCAATTTCATCTGCTGCATTTAAAACACAAGGTGCAGTTCCTAATGTTCGGGCAGCTTGAAATGCTAATTCTAGACAAGGAGATTTATCTAAATCAGGTGATTGAAATTCTAACTTTTCTAATTGAGTTACATCAAGTTTCCCTTTGGAACGAGGTATTCGTTGGGGATAATTAAATGCATAGTGAATAGGCTGACACATATCAGTTAAACCTAATTGTGCAATCAAAGAGCCATCTACAAATTCAACCATAGAATGAATAATTGATTGAGGATGTATAAGGACAGAAATTTGGTGTACCTTGAGATTAAATAACCATTGAGCCTCTATAACTTCAAGGCCCTTATTCATTAGTGTGGCAGAATCCACTGTGATTCGGTTGCCCATTTTCCAAGTTGGATGATTTAGAGCCATTTGAGGTGTCACTGTAGAAAGTTCAGCACTAGAGAAGTTTAAAAAGGGGCCCCCAGATGCAGTCAAAATGATACGGGATATCTCATTGGGTTGTCCACATCGCAGACATTGGTGAATAGCACTGTGTTCGCTGTCAACTGGGATAATCTGTGTGCCAGTGTTTCGAGCTATTGCTGTGATTATTTCTCCAGCAACAACTAAAATTTCCTTATTAGCTAAAGCGATTGTCTTTCCATGCTCAATAGCTTGAACAGTTGGTTCCAAACCAGCTATGCCTACTATTGAGCTTACTACTAAGTCAGTTTCTGGAAGGGTTGCAACTTCTAATAGCCCCTCAATCCCAGTCAGCAACCTTGGCCTGTTTGATAATGGAAGATCCATTAATTTTTTCTTGAGCAAGTCTTTGGACGTAGAGTTAGAAACAGAAACTATTTGTGGACGGAATACTTTAATTTGTTTGAAAAGTTCATTAACATTGTTGCCAGCTGCTAAACCGATCACTTTAAAGAGGCTAGGGTTTTCTCCAACAACCCTTAGACAATTTTGGCCGATTGAACCTGTTGATCCCAAGATGGACAAGTTTTTCATAGGTTTTTAACCTCTTGGGACATTGATAAAAAATAAGAACTTAGGTGGAAGAACTTCACGTAGTTATTCAAAAAATAATAGATAAAAGAATAAGACAGGAGCTCCTAGTAAAATGCTATCTATTCGATCCAGTATACCTCCATGTCCAGGTAATAAGTTCGAAGAGTCTTTAAGATGTGCACTTCGTTTCATTGCCGATTCTATGAGATCCCCTAATTGGCCTAAAACACCTAACACCCAGCCAAGAAAAAGTAGTTCAATAAAGCCTGTTTGAAGGAAAAAATACTGTCCAACTATGACTGCTAGGGTATTACCTATTAAACCTCCAACTGAACCAGCCCAAGTTTTTTTTGGACTGATTCTCGCTGCAAGCTTTCGCTTACCGAAAAGTTGACCGATGTAATAGGCTCCAGTATCACCCATCCAGTTTACAAGCAGAAGAAAAAGAATCCACTGTGGGCCTGTACCGCTGGCTCTAGAGTGAATTGCCACCAAGAACCCCAACATTACTGAAACATAAAAGATTCCAAGTAAAGTAATTCCACTACCAATTAAGATCTTGTTCAACTGATGTTTTCTTTGTAAGGACAGAAAAAGAAATGAGATAGTGGCTAGACATAGCACCCCCAATACATGCGATTGTTTTTCAAACTGAGGATGGAAGCTGATAATCAGAAAAATAGAATAAATGTGTCCTGTCAGTCTATGTACTTCTAGTTGAGATAGCTTGGCTAAACTAAAAAATTCTTCTAATGCAATAATTGCAACAACAACAATAAGCAAAACAAAACACCAATTAGGTAGGTAACCTATGGTGAAAATCAGAGGAGGCAGAAGAATTAGAGCGGTTAACCAGCGTTTCATCCAGTAGACAGCCCTCCATAGCGTCGCTCTCTAGATTGATAAGAAAGGATACCTTCAAACAAATCTTTTTTTCGAAAATCGGGCCATAAGGTTTTGGTTACCCAAATTTCAGAATAGGCGATCTGCCAGAGCAAAAAGTTGCTGATACGGAGTTCTCCGCTAGTTCGTATAAGTAAGTCTGGATCTGGTAATCCAGCTGTATAAAGACAATCTGCTATAGCCTGTTCATCCAAATTAAGATTATCCCGAGCATCATTCTTTTTTTTCTCCCATAAATGTTTGAATGCATCAACTAACTCTGCACGCCCCCCATAATTCAATGCTACATTGAAAAGAAGGCCATGATTTCTAGATGTTTTATTTTTGGCAAATTCAAGTTCCCGCTGAATTGAGGGAGATAATTCTTCAGTACGACCGAGAGTGTTAAATTTAACGTCATTGTCCATTAGATTAGCAAGCTCTCTGTTAAGGAATTCCTTTAGCAATTTCATTAGCATTGTTACTTCAGTTTTAGGGCGTTTCCAATTTTCAATGGAAAATGCATAAAGTGTTAGAATCTTTAATTTGAGTCGCGCTGCCGTCTCTACAACTTCTCTTACTGATTCAATACCAGCCCGATGGCCGGCTACTCTAGGCAATCTTCTTTTTTGTGCCCAACGACCATTACCGTCCATAATAATGGCTACGTGTTTCGGAATAGCTTCTAAATCTAACTTTTCCAGAAGCTTTTGGTCTTCTAAACTATTCTTGAGGTGCGGAGCAAAGTTTGTTTGAATTTCTCGAGTGATAAATGACATGTAACTTACCAGTAGTAGAACAGTAAAAGGGGGTAATTAAATTTCCTTTTTCTAACTAAAAACAGATAGAAAAACATTAAAAAGAATCATTGTAAAGTTTAGGATTTGAATTGAAACTAATGTCCATGTGATCTAGGAATAAAAAGATTAATTAGGGAGTTTATTGCTCAGTGACCCAAATAATTTCTTAGAAGGTTAGAATCACAGTTTAATAATCTACCGAAACTAAAAATAGTCCTTTTGCTGGGGCAGTTGGCCCTGCTTTTGAACGGTTTTTCGATTTCAAAATTGCTGGAACTTGATCTGCCCCAAGTCTCCCTATACCTACTTCGATAAAAGTGCCAACAAAGTTCCTAACCATATGATGTAGAAACCCATTAGCACAAACGTTATATTCCAAGAGATTTGTCTGAGTGTCAAATACAAAAAAGGAAGAGGTCACATGTCTGACTTTACATTTAACTTGGCTATCTGCATCGCAGAATGCTGAGAAATCCTTTTTACCTAGTACAAGTTCAGCAGCTCTACTTAATTTGTCGTAATCAAGTTTTCGATAAAAATGGTAGACATAAGGAAACTGAAAGGGTGAACACCACTGGGCATTAAGAATTCGATAGCAATAATGTTTGGTTTTCGCATCTTTTCGAGAATGAAATAGAGAATTAACTTGCTCCACCTTATTTACCCTAATAGAAGGGGGTAGATTTGAATTTAATGCTTTTTGCAAGTTGTTTATTTTGATCGGTGAATCTGTGTGGAAATGACAAACTTGTCCTAATGCATGAGCTCCAGCATCAGTTCGGCCAGAGCCAGAGAGCTTGATGGAATCTTGAGTAATATTCCTTAATATTTTGGTTAACTCTCCTTGAATTGTTTTAAGATTAGATTGAATTTGCCAACCATGGTATTGAGTTCCATCATATTGCAATTCTAAACGAATGTTTCTTCTGACTAAATCAGTAGCTTGTAGAGGAGTTTTACTGGTAGGCTTCAATAACATTTAAAGTAGTCTTTTGTAGGGACTCTATATCATGTGGCAGAAGCAAAGAAATATTCTGAAAATTAATTAGTCATTTAAATTGCAAGCTAACCGCTCCCAGGTTTATATGTATTTATTCTTAATTTACAGAGGGGACATTCCTCGGGTTGATAGCTAGGAAGGTCAAGCTGCCACAACGAGTGATGAATAATGTTTTGGAAAGCTTTGCCATTACTTCTGTCAATGATTGATGCTGCCCCTTGCACTGAAGCACCATATTCTTTTATGAGTGAGACAGTTTTCAGAGCTGATCCTCCTGTTGTTATAACATCCTCAACGACAAGGGCAATATCACCCTTGTTAATGCTAAAACCACGGCGAAGTTCGAATGAATTATGTTTTCGTTCTACAAAGATGGCTCGGCAATTAAGAATTTTACTGAGCGCATGTCCAATGATGACTCCTCCCATTGCTGGTGAAACAACTAAGTCGGGCTTATCTTTGCCAATTTTAGCAGCTAACATATTTGCACAAATATCAGCGTATTTTGGCCATTGAAGTACTTTAGCACATTGAAGATATTGTGGACTATGAAGGCCAGAGGCTAGTATGAAGTGTCCGTTGATTAGGGCCCCTGTATCCTTGAAAATTTTTTCTATTTGGTGGTTTTGTGTCATAAACTAGAGTCTAAAAAATCACAACTCGATGTTAACATCTGAAGTTTTACAAAGCAATTGGCTTAGAAAAAACAGTTAAAGTTTTACTTTAATCTATTTTCACTAAAAATAGTTTTTAAGCCACTTTATTCTTATAGTTAAAAGGTTAAGTAAATATAGGGCTAAGTATTAATGATTAGGATCAGAATTAACTTAGTGCATTTTTAACAAAACTTTACATAAAATTTACTCACTCTTTACAACATTAGTTTTACATCTGATATTTAATTACTTCTGTTTATATCAAGCACAAAAATATTCTTTTATTTTTATTGAGTTATATTTAACTAATAAATAACAATAAGTGAAATATGAACAAGGAGCTTTCAATGTGTCAAAACAAGAAAAATTTTCAAAATTATGCTATGAAAATAGTGATGCTTTTAGGGGTATTAATGACTTTCTTTTTTTTACCCTCAAGGGTAAAGGCTCAATCAGTGTTTCCTCTTCCTATGTGGTTTAAAGACAATTTTTACCGTCCTTATATAAGTGAAGAGATAAGTCGAACATCCGATTATCTCACTAGTAAGTCACATGAAAGAGCACTTAGATTAACAGAATCTACAGCCATCCATTTAGTACTTGAAAGTAATTTGGATGTAGTTGTAGATCGTTATGAGCCCAATTTATCTTTTTATCAGATAGAAGTTGCATCACAAAGATTTGAGCCAATGATCTCTTTGAATTTAGGTGTTGATCGCAATGATAGGCCCCTAAGTTCGACTTTTTTGACTGGGACTGATACTCAAACTAGGTTGGGACATACAGCTGATGCTGGTCTTAGTAAACTGTTTGAGACAGGTGCTCAATTCCGTGTTGATTATCTGAGTGGTCGTGTTTCAGATAATAACCGAAGAAACTTTTTAAACCCATATTGGCAAGCTTCTGTAAGAACTTCAATAACACAACCTCTTTTAAGAAATTTCGGCACGCTTACAAATACACGTTCGGTAAGAATTGCTCATAACAATAAGGATATAAGTGAATACGTCTTTGAACAACAAGTAATGAATATGGTAAATCAAGTACAAAGTTTGTACTGGGATTTAGTTTTTGCCAATGAAGATGTCAAGGTGAAAGAACAATCGTTAGACTTAGCTGTTAAGACAAATGAAGACAACAAAAAAATGGTTGAAATTGGAACCCTAGCTTCAATTGAAGTGTTTAAATCAGAAGCTGAGATAGCGCGTCGAAGAGAGTTATTGATTACTGCTAAGTATTCATTGACTCAAATGGAAGACCAGATGAAGAAATTAATTTCTAGTGTAGGAGACCCAGGTAAACTGTTGATGCGGATAGAGCCACTTGATTTGCTCGCCTCAAGGGAAGATTTTAAAGATTTTGATTTGGCTCAGGCAGTAAGTTACGCTATTGAACAACGCCCTGAGATTAGGCAACAAAGAAAGAGAATTGATAACGCTGAAATTGAAGTTGAGTATTCTCGCAATCAATTACTACCTGATGTTAGATTGAATGTATTTTATGGTGCTTCTGCATTAGAGGGCGTTGCTCGGTCTCTACCAATTGATCCAATTACAGGCTACCCTGTTGGGGGAAGTTCTCCAGTGATTACTAATAGAACAGGTGTGGGAGATATGTTTAACAGAATTTTCAGGTCCGATTTCCCTAATTATGGTGCTTCTTTTACGGTGGAAATACCACTTACAAATCGTGGAAGGCAAGCAGAATATGCACGAGCAAGTGTATCAAGGCGACAATCGGAAAAGCGTCTCAAAGCAATAGAGCAACAAATTGCATTGGAAGTGCGTAATGCACAGAACAAGTTAGAAATGAACCGTGCTAGAATTGACGCCACCCAGAAAGTACGAGAATTAGCAGAAAGAAATTTAGAGGCTGAGGAGAAGAAATTCAAATTAGGAACCTCCCAAATTCGATTTGTCCTTGAGGAACAAGTACGTTTAGCTGAGGCAAAGACTAATGAAATTTCAGCTTTAGTCAACTTTACCAAATCGAAAAGGGACCTTGACAAATCAATTGGTAAAACTTTGGAGATGTATAATATTAATATAGAGAATGCTATTAGTGGGAAGATTTCTCAGACCACTAAAAAGGATAGAAAAGCTAACCGTTGATAGGTAGTACTTTTTTTACGCAATGAAGATTTCAGTTACTATCATTACTTTGAATGAAGAAGAAAATCTTTCCCGTTGTTTACAGTCAGTTCAAGGGCTAGCAGATGAGATTATTGTTGTCGACTCAGGGAGTAAGGATCAGACTTGTCAAATAGCTAGTTCTTGGGGTGCACAAGTTGTGAACCGCGGTTGGACTAATTATTCTGATCAAAAAAATTTTGCTGCTTGTAGTGCTAACAATGACTGGATACTCAGTCTCGATGCAGATGAATGTCTTAGTTCTGATTTGCGGCAGGAATTACTTGCAGTAAAGAATATGTCTTCTTCAGTAGTGGCTTATGAGTTTCCAAGAAAAGCTTGTTATCTTGGGCGTTGGATTAGTCATTGCGGTTGGTATCCCGATTATAAGGTGCGCTTGTATAAGCGCAATCAAGGGCGCTGGGTAGGTGATTTTGTCCATGAAAGGCTCTCATGTGATGGGACAGTAAATCGATTGAATGGTAACCTTTTGCACTATACCTGCAGCTCTATCTCAGAACATGCTCATGGAGTATCTGTATATACTACACTTGCTGCCCAGGATTTAAATCAACGGGGAAGTAAAAGGAGTATCATTCAGATTATTTTAGGACCGTTCATTAGCTTTTGGAGTACGTATATTCTTAAATGTGGTTTTTTAGATGGTTTTCATGGTTTTCTTATTGCAGTTTTTTCTGCCTATTACACTTTTCTCAAGTACTCTAAGCTATGGGATATTTGTAGAAAACAACATAAGAACAATTCTTCCTTTCAGTAGCTTTATTCTATTTCTAGTAATAAATGGAATAAACTGACAGCAGTCTTTTTATTACACATTAACTTTGACCAGTTCTTACCTGATTCTTAGATTAGGGAAACATAACCATGAAAATCCTTCATTTAGATTCTGGAATGACTTGGCGTGGAGGTCAACAACAACTCTACTTCTTAACTGAGGGGTTAAAAAATAAAGATATAAAGCAACATCTAGTCATTAAAAAAGAAAGTTCGTTGGTTTCTCGTTTAGAAAATTTAGGTTTGCCTGTAACTGAATTAAGCTTGTCATCTGAATTTGACCTTAAGTCTATGTGTAAGTTGGGAATCGTCATTCGTAGATTTCAGCCTGATGTTATTCACACTCATGATTCAAGAACTTTGGGTCTTGCTGCATTTCTTAAGCTAGTGGGATTTAGCTTCAGAATAGTTGCTTCTCGGAGAGTAGCTTATAGTATTAGACATAATCCATTATGGAAATTTAAGTATTCAATCGGGGCTGACCGAATTATCGCCGTTTCTAATTATGTCCGTAATGTGCTTATTAGTGATGGTGTTGTTCCTAATCAGATTGAGGTTGTTTACGACGGTGTTGACATTCCTTCCGAAAAGTATCTGTGTAATCGCTCAACAATGCAAAAGAATATAGGAATTAAGGGGAATGAGTTCGTTATTGGTTGTGTTGGTGCATTTACTTTAGAAAAAGGACAGGAATTGCTAATCCGTGCCTTTAGTGCTCTTGCTCATAAAAGGCCTCAGTTTAGACTAGTTTTGGTAGGTGATGGTCCTCTACTTACTAATTGTAAGAAGCTTATTAAGGAACTCAACTTAGAAAACAGGGTTACTTTAACTGGATTTCTAGTTGATTTGGATAAGGTTTTTCCTGCATTCGACTTGCTAGTTCAACCTTCTTTATTTGAAGGGCTCGGTTCGGTTTTATTGAGTGGTATGGCACATCAGATTCCAGTTTGTGCAAGTTGGACTGGAGGTATTCCTGAAATTGTAATCGATGGGAAAACTGGAGTTCTTTTTTCACCAGAGGTACCTCAGAACTTAACAGAAGCTATACTTAATATATCGAAATTACCTCAGATCGCTCGACGTCAAGCAGAACAAGCTTATTCAAGACTTTTAGAGAAGTTTTCGGCTGAAGCCATGGTACTCAAAACCCTTAAAGTTTATTCTAGCGTTCTTAAGAACAGAATTTAATGAAGTTAATATGGATTTAATTCAGTTATTATTTGTCATTATTGGTCTCTTGGTAGGAAGCTTTTTGAATGTTTGCATTTCGAGAATTCCTCTTCGTAAATCAATTGTTTCCCCTAGATCTATCTGTCCTAATTGTAGTCAACAGATTAAATTTTATGACAATATCCCGATTATAAGTTTTGTGTTTTTAAGTGGAAGATGTCGTTTTTGTAAAGCAGGGATATTCTGGCAGTATCCAATCGTAGAAATTATAACAGGCCTAATATTCTGGATAACCTACCTTAGCTATGGTACTCAAGTAAGGTCGTTTGTCCTTCTTATCTTTTTTTCCGCTTTAATAGTTTTGATCTTTATTGATTTGAATGAACGTATTCTACCAAACATAATTACTCTTCCGGGTATTCTAGTAGGCATTGCATGTAGCTTTTGGATCTCCATAGATGATCCGACTGGATTATTTGTTCTCAAAAGCCTTGGCATTTCAGAGCAAATTGAATGGAGAGTTTCTTTCACTAACTCCCTGCTAGGCATTATTGTTTGTGGGGGGTTTTTTTGGCTTGTTGCTAGCATCTACCTTTACCTAAAAAAAATTGAGGGTATGGGTGGTGGCGACATCAAATTAATGGGGATGATAGGTGCTTTTTTGGGTGTAAAAGTAACGCTCCTCACAATTGTGATAGGATCTATGCTGGGTACGTTAATTGGCTTGTCTTTTATTAAGATAATGAATAAAGACATAAAATATGAACTTCCCTTTGGATCTTTTCTAGGAGTTGCCGCTATTTTTAGTGCACTTTGGGGGGCACAAATTATATCGTGGTATTTAAACTTAGTTAACTCAATCAGAATTCAAGTGTTTTAACTACAATATAGTTGGAGTTATGTTTCTGCAGCGTAGTTAGATAAGAGCTTCTAAGTGATAATAATCCAAACGTATCTGTAGAATTTTAGAAGACACGATAGCTATTGAAGAACAAGTCTCATTTAAGATTTAATAGCAGAATGAATTGCTGCTATCCCTCCACTAAGATTCTTATAGCTCACTTGAGAGAATCCAGAATCTGACAGTAATTTACATAAATTAATTTGATCAGGAAACTGAGTTACTGAGTCGGGTAAATAATGGTAAGCATTTTGGTGTCCAGATAGTTTCTTTCCTATTGCAGGCAGAATATTCAAAAAGTAAAACTGAAAAATTCTATTAAAAATAAAGTTGTTTGGTTTTGAAAATTCTAGGATTACAATCCGTCCTTTGGGTTTGAGAACCCGAAACATCTCCAATAGACCTTTAGAATAATTTTCCAAATTTCTTAGTCCAAAAGCTATCCCTAAGGCATCGAAGCTCTCTGTTCGAAAAGGTAACTTAAGTGCATCTGTTTCGATTATTTGGATGCGTTTTTTTAGATGATATTTTTTTGTTTTTTGAGTATTTAGCTTTAACATTGGATGGCTAAAATCCGTGCAAATGACATTTGCTGCACCCTGTTTGACAATCTCAAAGGTGAGGTCACCTGTCCCACAGCACAGATCCAAACACTGAGCTTTCTTATTTTCTATTTTGTCAGAAAGCACTGAGACAGCTTGGCGACGCCAGCTGCGGTCAAAATTGAGGGAGAGTAGGTGGTTTAAGAAATCGTACCAAGGGGCAATTGAAGAAAACATCTGTCTAATTTGAGCAGCTTTTGGACTCAACATAAGTTTCAGGAATTTTCCCTGAGATATTTTCGAACGACAGTTTGAACAACTTCCAGAGGGACACCTTCAACAATTTCAACTTTACCAATCTTACGAGGTAAAATGAATTTTAAGCGGTTATTAATAAATTTTTTGTCCGAGAGCATATGTCTACATATTGATTGCCAACGAAGATTATTGAGCCGGGGCAGTGGTGCCAAGTGACAGATGTCATTTTGGATTTTTTCTCCTTCAGCAGCTGATATTTTTCCCAACTGTTTTGCAATTTGTGTGGCTAAAATCATGCCATGGCCGATCGCTTGGCCATGAGTGAATTTGCGATAAGCGGTAGCTGCTTCAATTGCATGGCCGAGGGTATGTCCAAAATTAAGTGCCATACGTTTATGACTTTCCCGTTCATCTTGAATAACAATACGAGCTTTAATTTCAGCAGATCTCCAAATAATTTTGTAAAGAGAAGTATTTTGATTGGATGAAAACTTGAGGGCCTGTTTAATGACAAGCCCGTAGAGTTTTGGATCCGAAATAATCCCGTACTTAAGAGCCTCGTAATAGCCTGACTCAATTTCTTTCTTAGGCAACGTATTTAACAATTTAGGATCAATGAAAACAGCCTGTGGTTGGTAAAAAGCTCCAACTAGATTTTTGCCCGAAATAAGATTAACACCTGTTTTGCCACCAATGGAACTGTCAATTTGGGCTAAAAGAGTTGTTGGTATCTGAATATAGGGTACTCCACGTAAATAAGAGGCAGCAACAAAACCTGCTATATCGCCTATTACTCCACCCCCTAAGGCTACCAACAGGGAATTTCTAGATGTTCTTAGGCGGGCAAGTTTTTGGTAGATGATTTTTAGAGTTGATAGATTCTTGTGATGTTCTCCATCCCTTATCGCTATGGTTTCATGATTGAGTCCGACTCGCTGCAAAGAAGAAGTCAGGTCTTCTCCATGAAGTCTAAGAATTTTATGGCTCGAAATTACTATTATTTTAGGAGAGTGTTGAAAATTGATGATAAAACTACCAATTTTCTTAATTAGACCGGTTTGAATGTATATCTGATATGCTGTTTCTTTTAGTTT
>CAYWYX010000057.1:0-8264 GCA_964462735.1 uncultured Acidobacteriota bacterium
GCTTCGTCTGGGCTATTTGTAACATAACCGGCTGCAACTCCCGTTTCATTAGATGCTTTTAGTACTTCCTGTACTAGCTCCTCAGCTGATACAGATGGTCGGAAAGACCTTGCCGGTTTGTCGTCCATTGATTCTCCGGCAACTGCACGCTCAAGATCAAAAGGTCCAATAAGGACACAATCTACACCTTCTACCCCCATCATCGCCCTTACATTTTTCACTCCTTTAGGTGTTTCAACCATGACTATCGTAAGAATTTGATCATTAGCATTTTCAGTATAGTCAAAGTAATTATGGTTGGCATGATAAGCAGTTCGGAGACCTGTCGCAGATCGCCTTCCTTCAGGAGGGAATTTGGCAGCATTAACAATACTCTGGCATTCTTCAACTGTTTCAACCATTGGAATTATTATACCTAGAGCTCCTAAGTCTAATACCTTTCCAATCCAAGCTGGGTCGGAACCTAAAGGTCGTACCAAAGGAATTGTATCCGTATTTACAAACGGAGCCATTGAAGCATTGATACTAGATTCAGACCAAGCACCATGTTGCCAATCTATCCAAACAAAATCAAAGCCATGTTGAACTGCCTCTTCTGCAATTTCCGGGGAAGGATAATATAAAGACGGGCCTGAAATAATTCCTCCCTCCAAAAGTTTCTTACGAGCCAAATTAATCTTCATTTTTAACACCGTCCCTTTTATAATTTTCACTAATTACATGACGCCTATAACATAGGTGTCAACAACTAACATCCTTACCTTCAGAACCAAAAACTTCAAGGCGATATTCATCATTTGTATCTTGACTATCCTGAGAAACATAGTGGAACTGAACAGCCCAACGCTGGCTATCTGTTTGATTAGCTGGAGTCCCATGCGGTAACAATGCATCAAAAAAAAGGCAGTCTCCAGGACTCATAGGAATTCCTAACCGACGGAATTCTAAAATCTCCTTATCACATATTTGCCAATCTCGCCGCATGAAATGCAACTTGGGACCCTTTTTATGACCATGTTCAATGAACTGCATACATCCATTCTCAACTCGTGCATTATCCAGATCAATCCATACCCCAACTATTTTAGATTTTTCAGTTAGATTAAAGTAAGCCCGGTCTTGATGCCATGGTTTTTCCCGACCTCCTGGGGGTTTTATAAGTGCCATATCCTGGTAGAGTTTTGGGTTACCCCTAATCAGATTACCGACCACTTTTAACATATCCTTACAGTCAGCTATATGTTTCAGGGCAGGATTTTCTACTCTGGTAAAACCCATTACCTTTCGAACAAATTTAGCTCTAACTGAATTTTCTATTAATGGCAATCGATTTTCAGTTTGTCCTAGAGCTAAATTCTCTAACTTATAACTCGTTGTGGAACCCGAGTTGTTTTGTTTAATCCCTGATATTAAATTCCGGATTTTTCCTTCGTAATAGATTGATTCACAGGATGGTTGGTTACTAGTAGTCAAATCATAAAGCTCCTTCTTAGCACTTTCAACTTGAATGGAAGAAAAAGCCTCTTTTACTAGTAAAAATCCGTTTTCATGGTAAGTAGCGATCTGTTGCTCATCAACAGCTTCAAAACCAGTAATTCCACAATTGACTATTTTGCACTCATAAAGATTAGGGTCGTATGACTCTACCTCTGGTTCAAAGACAACTCTTAAGGCTTGTTCTTTCATTAACTAAGTCCTCAATTCGTCATTAAGACTTTCTCCCGCACCTTCAAGGATAGTTGGCAAAAGATTTTTTAATTAATACACGAAACTAACAGAATTAACATCCCTAAATTAATAAATCTATTTTACAATTTATGCGATTCCATGAGGTATTTTTCCAGTTGAGATCTTTCTGGAGTGCAGCCAATCCCCGGTCCAGGTTGGGGTTTAACTTGGGCTTTTCCTGAAATTTCTACTTCAGGAAAACTAAGATCTTTCTCATAAAATCTCCTTGATGGAAAAATATCAGCTGGATATTTCATATTAGAAAGCGTCGCTAAGGCAATACAATGGTTAGCACCAACGGCTGATTCCAACATTCCACCAATCCAGCAAGGAATATTCCCTTTCTTTGCTTCAGACAGGACTTTTAAAGTTGGAGTAATACCACCAATTCTAGCTGGTTTTAAATTAAACCACCGACAAGCACCAATTTCAATTGCCTGCCGAGCCCTATCTACCGAATAAATACTCTCATCTAAACAAATCGGAGTTGCAATTTGACGTTGGAGCTCCGCATGATCTAAGAGGTCATCATGGGCTAACGGTTGTTCAATCATTGCTAACCCAAACTCATCTAGACTTAAAAATAAATCTAGATCATCCAACCTGTAGCTACTATTACAATCAACATGAAAAACTAGATTCGGGAAAAACTCTCTTACCGTTCGAACCATTTCAATATCCCAGCCTCGTCTAAATTTTAGTTTAACTCTTTTAAAACCTGAATTGACAGCCTCCTGGATCTTTTCAATTAACGATGAAAGGTTTTCCATAACACCAAAATCTGCTCCGATATCAACAATCTTATTTTGACCGCCCAGAACTCTCCACAATGGTTCTTCTTGGATCTTAGCTTGTAGATCCCACCAAGCTAAATCAAGACTAGCCTTAGCCATTGGATTACCCTTAAACATTGACAATTGCTTCTGTAAAACATCACCTGACTCAATTTCTTGACCGAGAATCTGAGGACCCAACCAATCTCTAACCAATGCAAAAGCTCCAACCGCCCATTCTGAAGAATAAAGCGGTGATTCCCAAGGGGTTGATTCCCCCCAACCCTCTAAGCCCTGACTAGAAATTTTGACAAGAACACTTTCGATGACGTGTCCATCACCATAAGCTGTGCGGAAGGGATAAATAAGAGGCATTGAGACCCTATAAAGTTCAATTGATTCTATTTTCATTTTGATCCTATAAACTTTGGCAACGAGTTTTTTTGGTTAAATATTTTTTTAACCAATCAAATGGTCAACTGTAGAGAACTTGTCATTAATCCACTTGACTGATGCCCAAAATACAGTATTCTGTCCGCGATTTACAACCCCATAATGTAAATCCATCAAAAAATACAAATTGGATTGTTTTAGGAATATGTCACTACGTCTATCTGCCCCTATTTCTTCCACTTTATCTGTGTCGGCTGGTTCTAATGGAGCTCACGTATGAACAACCTTCAATTCCTTAAATCTTTAATTTTGATTTCGGTTCTATTGTTACCTTCCATAATCATTTTGAGTGAAGAAACCATTAAGTGGACTGATGACTCATTCGAAGATTTTGTCAATGGACATCTAGATGCATCTGGTCAAAATCTCTATGTAAGTCATGAGGGTTCAATACGTAACATCCATCGTTTTGACCTTAATCATGACAGTTATTTAGACTTGATCTTCAATAGCACCCATGACAACTTCACATACATTCCTGCAACTTTAGCTCTAGTCGATAATAGCCGTAAAATTAACCAGTTTAAACTTTCTGTGGAGGGAAGTCTTCAGGTAACTTTAGATGATTTAAATAAGGATGGGCATTTGGATGCTGTCTTTTGTCCAAATAATAGTGGACTTCAAAACCCCCGTCGATTTGTAACTATTTTGTGGGGAGGAAAAGATGGTTGGTCCAATAACAGAAGTAATGGTCAGTTACCTGTTTATGGTGCATCTGATGTTACTACTGCAGACCTAAACCAGGACGGCTGGCCTGACATCGTAACACTCAACAAGACTGCCTGGCTTCCCGGTCAACCTAAAGGAAACATTCTTAGAATTTTTTGGGGAAGTGAATCAGGGTTTTTATTGAATGAGAACACTGATTTTGGCATCACGCAGGCTATTGATATAATTGGCCAAGATTTTGACGGTGACGGTCATGCTGAACTCGCGATCTTGACTGGGAAAGGCACTATCTATGTCGTCTACAGTATCTCTCCGTCATTTGCTTCTGAAACGTTTAAACACCAGAAAATAGCTTTACCAAACAAAGATGGGTTGTGCCTTACAAGTTTGGATGCAAATATTGATGGCCATATGGACCTACTCATTGGCACAAACCATGGCCGACTATATTTGATAACAGGAAAATCCAACTCGACATGGAATAGGGCTAAAATTGTTCCAGCTCCGAATGCTTCCCAAATTGCATCAGGACATCTCAATAATGACCAGTATCCTGATATCGCTTTAACAAATTTTTCTTCGACCCAAGCAAAAGGAGGCGAGGCAGCAGGAGTTGGCCAAATCCAAAATGATTCTATCAACATCCTATGGGGGTCTTCTTCTGGTTATAACCCTATCAATGCCATTAGTCTTTCTATTCCCTTTGCAAAGGCATCAGCCATTGGAGACATAGATGGTGATGGTAATGGAGACCTTGCAGTCGCCGTTCACCAAAACTCCAAACAATTTGAGACTAATTCTTTGATTTTTCTGGGAAACAAAGATGGTAAGCTGAAAAGACAATCTGCAGGTATTCAAACATTTGGAGCCAATCACACAGTCATTGTCCCACCTACAACTTCTTTGCCTGGACGAGTTATTTTTTGTAACAGCTTGGGTGGAACTGTAGGGGAGAAAGTGCCACTTTATGTTTACTGGGGAAGCCCTAAAGGGTTTTCTCCTCAAAATCGCTGGGATATTCCATTCCGCAGTGGCTATGAAGCTAGTGCTGCTGACATCAATATTGATGGGTATGTTGACTTAATCACTTTAAATTCCCAACATGCTGGTGATCTTGCAATAAATGATCCAACTGCAGGCGCTAATATCTTCTGGGGCAGTAAAATAGGATTTAATATAGAAAAGAATAGAACAGTCCTAAAGGAACGCAACTTAGGATCTAGCAATGTAGCTGATCTAAATCGAGATGGCTTTTTAGATTTAGTGCTCGGGGCTTTTGAAGATAAACAAGGTAAAGCCTCACTGGTGATCTACTATGGATCCGCTGCAGGTTTTGAAATGCATAACCGAAAAATCATGAGTTTTGAACAACGAACAATAGGAAGTTTAGTTGCTGATTTTAATCGAGATCAATGGCTTGACATTGCATTTGTTTCTCCTCATAAAAATCGCCTCAACATACTCTGGGGCAGCAAACAGGGATTTGATCTAAAACACAAAAGTAACATTAAAACCCCCTTTCCTATCAGTCTTGAAGCTGCTGACTTCAACCAAGACGGTTTTCTCGATATAGTCGTTGGAAGTTATATGGACACAAATGACCACCATCATGACACTGGCTTGACAATCTATTGGGGGAGTATTAACGGTTTTCGTTCATTTAACAGTCAATGGCTTCCAGGCTTTACCCCTATAGGCATGGTCGTTGCAGACTTTGATAAGGATGGATATTTGGACCTATTTTCTCCTCACTATTTAGCTGATTTAACCCGAGAGTCACTGCCTTCTTATCTTTACTGGGGAAGTCCTAACGGATTTTCTCCTCGTAATCGAAGTATTCTCATTACTGATTCAGCTCATGACGGCATGGCCGGTGACTTTAATAAAGATGGAAAATTAGACCTAGCCGTTTCCTGTCACACCCTAGATGGCAACCATAATACTGTATCCAAGGTTTTCTATAACCATGGAAATCGGTTTAAAAATTCCACAGTCGTTGAACTCCCAACAATAGGGACTCATTGGATGTGGATTCAAGATGTCGGGCATATTTATGACCGCAAATGGGAACAGACCTACGATAGTTCTATTTTTAAGTGGGATAAACCTACTTCTGAAGGAATACTTACTTTCCAAGCAACATTATTAAAAGACACTTCAGTAATTTTTGAAGTCCGCTCTTCAAAAAAGAACCACAATTTATCAAAAAAAGTGTGGGAACCTATAAAAAATGGCGTGTTTAAATTAAAATCTGACGATCGTCAACTACAATATCGTGCAAAATTAATTTCAAAAAATGGTGACCTCTATCCTGTTTTAGACCAGGTTACAATCCAATTAAAGACTAATATGACCAAGAGGAGGTCAACTAATGAAAACTAATTTTAGGTTGTGGTCAACTTTTTTTTTAGGCATTTGGTTTCTCTACTTTTCTGTCAGCTGTTCGAATATTGATAAAGTTCCCTCAAAAACTCTTCAATTACAGTGGAAAAAATCGACTCCTCTTCCCGAACCAAGAGCTGGACATGCAGCAGGCATCCTCGACGAAAAACTTATAATAGCTGGTGGCACCTATTGGGAAGGAGAAAAAGGAAATTGGACTCAAAAATTATTTTCTTCTAGTACCCATGCCTTTGATCCTAAAAATCAAACCTGGGAACGTCTTCCTAATGCACCGATCCCCTTTGGATATGCAGCGTTTACGGTGGTTAATAACACTCTTTATGTATTAGGAGGATATGATGGAAAACAGGAAAGCCGTAAAATATTAAGCCTGAAAAAACAAAACGGCCAATACAAATGGGAGATTTTTGGTGACCTACCTCAAACTCGATTATTTGGCTGGGCTGGGACAATAGATAATTCTATTTATTTGCTTGGAGGGGTGGTTCGTTTTGAGCCTTTAGATGAGATTGGCACCTGCTGTACTTCTAAAACAGCTACCAATCAACTCTCTATTCTAGATACTAAAAACCCTGATGATGGATGGAAAACTCTTAATCCCTATCCTGGAAGTAAACGTTGGCTATTTTCAGCAGAAACTGATGGCAAAAATCTTTGGCTGTTTGGAGGCCTTGATTCTAGCAAAGACGCTAAGAACCCCACCAGATTTAATGATGCCTTGCGTTATGAAATTGATGAGAATAGATGGCAAAAAATATCTCCTTTACCTGAATCTGCAATGAAAGCAACACCCTTAGTTCCACTATATATCGATGGTAAAATTCTTTTTATGAGCTTCTCTAAGACCGTTTGGCAATTAGACCTTAAGACAATGATCTATAGTGAATTGACCTCCTTGCCTGAAGAAGCCTTTGTTGATCGGTTTGTTTGGCTAGACAATAAAATCATTGGAGCTGGGGGAGAAAACAAAATTGAATCCCGTCGTCGAAGATCGGAATGGACATTTATTGGAGAATATAAATGAAATGCTAAAGGATTTCTTTTATTTAAATATTTTTTACTGGAGAGGCCCTTAAAATTATCGATTTATAGTCAAACAGCTTATGAAACAACTTATTCCACCAGTACTGCTCAAACAAATCCAGCTAGCAATTAATCACAAGCGCTTACTAAAAACAGCAATTAGCCTTATAGAAGTGCCGAGTCCAACTCTAAGCGCTGGATTAGTCGCTAACCGATTGTCTGAGATTCTAAAAACTGAAAGCTTTGAGGTAGAACGTCCAATAGCTGACTGGCCTGATTCACCAGCAGTGGTTACCAGACTTGAAAGTGGAAAACCTGGACGAACACTACAATTTGACGGACATTTAGACACTGTTCATCTACCGTTCGTGCCTCCCCGATTTGAAAATGGTTTCTTATATGGATCTGGATCATCGGACATGAAAGGAGGTATTGCTGCCTTTGTAGAAGCTCTTCGAGTACTTCGAGAAACAGGTGCTTTAAAAGCTGGCCGTATTCTCCTTACTGCCCATGACCACCATGAAGGACCCTGGGGAGATGGTCGCCAGTTACGTTCCCTCATCGATAAGGGCTACGTGGGTGATGGGGTATTATTACCTGAGTACTTGGGAGACCGTCTTCCATTATCAGGGCGAGGTGCAGGTATTTTTGAAATTAAAATTAGTCGAAAAGAACCTCCAGTGCATGAAGTGCTCCGGTCACCAAATTTACCTGATGTTTTAGGCACAGGCGTTAAACTCGTTTCAAATTTTTCTAAGTGGCACAAAGAACTGTCAAGAAACTCCCACCCTTATTCTGGCAGCGACTCTGTTTTTATTGGTCGACTTGAATCTGGAGAAATTTATAACCAATCTCCTCAGGAATGTTTAATTAACGGAATGCGAAGATGGATAACTCCTAATTCCAAAGAAGTCGTAGAAAAAGATTTTCGCAGCAGGCTCCAAGTTTTGGCGAAATCAACAAAAACAGACATTGAAGCTAAATTTCTGCTGCAGGCGGAAGCATTTCACATTGATCCCGATGATCCACTGGTATCAACTTTCCAAGCAGCTTACACAGCCGTGACAGGCAACCCACTAAAAGTAGGAGGGAAACCTTTGGTTGATGAGACCTTAGACCTTTGGAAGAAATATGGTGACAAGCGAGATGCTTGGGCAGAACATGCTAAAGAAGATAAAGAATTTAGATTAGGTAGGCAATGGACAAAAGAGCAGG
>CAYWYX010000057.1:8274-15447 GCA_964462735.1 uncultured Acidobacteriota bacterium
GAAACCTTTTGTTGATGATGGGAATGTGTTTTCAAGCCGGGCTAATATTGCTGCTTTAACTCATGGTCCCCAAGCAACGGGAGCTCATACGATCAATGAAAAAGTGTCTTTAGACGAACTAGTACGAGTTGCCCAGCTTTATGTGCTGACTGCCATATCCTATTGTCAAAACCATTATTAATACTGACTATTTCTGAGTTTAATGACTTTCAGTTGGGCACTGATGACAGTAGGTATTGCTCCTTTTTAGAACGATCTTTACCCTAATTGCATCCTATAAAACCCCAAACAATTCTTGTCTCAGGAGATTATGAGCAACACAGCTAAATACTAATCTCAAGTCTATGGGAGCGAATTCTCCCCTGGCCTTCTTCGATAGTCCAATAGGCAGCTAAAAATGTTTCATCTTTCAGATGGAGTAGAGATGGTTGTCCAAACCGTAGAGATTGAAACATCTCATGAATAATTTGTCCCGATTCAGTGGCAGCAACATCGCTAGCTTTCCAAATAAACTTTTCCTCCAATAATTTCCACTGATTTTTCGAAACATCAACGATCCTAACACAGACACCGAGATCACCTTCGCGGTGACAATGAATAGTCAAAAGTAAGTCATCTCTAAGCCATATTAAATTTGATGCCTGTGCTAAATGACCAGTGTTAATAGGAGGAGACCAAGAAAGTCCATTATCGTGAGACAACACAACGTAATTTGGAAGATGCTTGTTAGTAGACAAATCATAAACCCAAGTAATTGCTACTAAACGTCCTGCTTGCATTTCACAAATCCTCGATTCCCAAGCTGTTACCTGGCCACTAGGCATTTCAAAGAATCGACCTCTATCATCCCAAGTTTTCCCTTTATCCTTACTTCTCAGCAAAACACCAAATTGTCCAGAAGGATTAGTTCCATCGGGCATTTTAAAAATACCGGCTACAGCTAATAAATCACCAGATTGAGTCTCAACACAAGGACCAGAAATCTCCTGCAGTTCCGGAGTACTCCTGGGAATAATTTGAGGAATCGTCCACGTTTTTCCCTCGTCTTCAGAAAAGGAGACGATATCATCACCCGGAAGAACACCTCCCGTTTCCTCTATACTAATTCCCTGCTCAGGATCATGCCGGTGAAATCGATATCCAACTGCCACTAGTCGACCGTCTCTAAGCAATGTAGCTTTAAAGCAATCACTGGTTTCAACGTCTGTACCAGTGAATTTATCATGGAGAGGACCTTGTAATTGCCAGCTTTTTCCTGAATCTTGGGATCTTGAAATCATTGTTGTCATGTTGGGTGACTCAAAAGCCTCACCTTGAACAAACAATGCAACAAGCTCCCCGCTAGGAAGCTTCACTAGACCAGGGAAAATACCATGTCTACTGTGAACTTGAGGTTTTGGGTTATCATAAATATCTATTTCATCTATTACTTTAATCATGACCGCTAAGTCTCCTATTCTATAGAGGTAATTATAAAGATTCTTTTTGAATATATTTTACAATCAGTTTTCTGATTTCTTTTATGAAAGAAAATTGTTCTCAACGTTAGAATCGTGTATTGTTCTTAACTGTGTCTTTAATGAAGTATTAAGTCTAGGGCTTATTACATGTTAGCAAAATTTCATTATATTTTTATCATATCATTGTTCCTCCTAATTAAAATTAATTAGATAAACTAACACTAGGGAGTTGCCAATGACAGAGTTCACTCAAAATTTGGACCAATTTTCAGACGATGGATTTATCAACCTTAAAGGTTTTCTGGCACCTTCTGAAGTTGAGGAACTGGAACACCATTTACAGCAGTATATTCATAATATAGTCCCCAAATTACCACCGACTGACGCCTTTTATGAAGTTGAAGGGAAACCAGAAACATTAAAACAACTACAAGCTATGGGGAAACATGACCCTTTTTTTTACAGCTTAGCTGAAAATTCTAAATTTTCAGCTTTAGCTGAGAAACTCTTAGACGGAAAAGTTACTATTAAGGAAAGCATGCAATTTTTCAATAAACCTGCCAGAATCGGCAAAGAAACACCTCCGCATCAGGATGGATATTATTTTTGCCTCCTACCTAGTGAAGCTGTAACCCTTTGGCTACCATTAGATAGAATAGCTGAAGAGAACGGTTGTATTCGATATGTGCGTGGTTCTCATAAAAAAGGTATACGCCCTCATAATGTATCTAACATCCTCGGTTTTTCACAAGGAATCGCTGATTGGAATAAGGCCGATGACCAAGGAGAGGTTAAAGTTTTAGCTGAACCAGGAGATCTGTTAGCCCACCACTGTGACATCATCCATCGAGCTGGAGAAAATACCAGCCCTAGATCTAGGAGGGCACTAGCTATTGTCTTTCAGTTAGCTTCTAGCGTCGAAGATACGACGGCAATGAAACGCTATTTAGACTCTGCAACTCAGCAACGATTAGAGATACAAGCGAAGTAAGTTAGACAAGTAATTCATTTACAATCCTAGCATGCTCAACCCCAGTCAGTTTAGCCTCCAAGCCCTGGTGTTTATGCGTAAAGCGCTCATGATTTATACCGAATAAATGTAGAATTGTAGCTTGAAAATCTCTTATGTGAACTGGGTTTTTGACAATGTTGTAAGAAAAATCGTCTGTTTCTCCGTATACAACACCACCTTTAACACCACCTCCAGCCATCCAAATGCTATAACATCTTGGATGATGATCACGTCCGTAATCGGTAGGAGTGAGCTGACCCTGAGAGTAAATGGTTCGACCGAACTCACCACCCCAAATAACTAGAGTATCCTCTAGAAGACCGCGCTCTTTAAGATCTTGGATTAGAGCCCAGGAAGCCCTATCCACATCTCTGGCTTGGGCTGGAAGTACTTCAGGGGCAAATCCATGGACATCCCAACCTCGATGATAAATTTGAACAAATCGAACACCCCGCTCTACAAGGCGTCTTGCCATTAATGCCGCATTTTGAAATTTTCCCGGCTCTTTAGCTTCTTCACCCCAGCGTTTAAAAGTACTCTTAGGTTCACTCGATAAATCACTCATCTCCGGAACAGAACTTTGCATTCTAAAGGCCATTTCAAATTGTTCAATCCTCGCTAATGTTTCTGGATTTCCAATTTCTCGATGACGAATTTGATTAAGTTTGCTAAGACCATCAAGCATCTTTCGACGAGTTGTTGTAGAAACACCTTTAGGGTTTTTTAGATAAAGTACTGGGTCTAATCCCCCACGAAGACCAACCCCTGCATAACTAGGAGACAGAAACCCTGAACTCCATAACTTTGCAGAGATAGCCTGTACACCTGACTTTGGATGACTCTTTTCTGCATTC
This sequence comes from uncultured Acidobacteriota bacterium, assembly GCA_964462735.1. Lineage (GTDB taxonomy): Bacteria > Acidobacteriota > Terriglobia > Versatilivoradales > Versatilivoraceae > JAKUNG01. Next base: position 11,601 of record CAYWYX010000057.1, read on the forward strand.
ATTACAACAAAGGTAGGTAAATCGCGATTCATACTGCCTAAACCATAAGAAATCCATGATCCAATGCAGGGTTGTCCCGCAACTTGTCGTCCTGTTTGAATAAAGGTAATAGCTGGTTCATGATTGATCGCCTCTGTTTGTAACGAGCGAACAATAGCCAGATCATCGACCATTTTTGCGGTATAGGGCAACAACTCTGAAATCCATGCCCCGCTTTGTCCGTATTGTTTAAATTTAAATACAGATGGAGCAATTGGAAAGCGTGCTTGTCCCGAGGTCATCGTAGTCAGTCTCTGACCCCGCCGCACTGACGCAGGAAGATCTCTATCATACCAATCCTTCATCTTAGGCTTATAATCTAACAAGTCCATTTGTGGCGGCCCACCCATCATATGGAGATAAATACAGCGTTTAGCCTTTGGAGCAAAATGAGGCAGATAAGACAAACCGCCCAGAACATCAGGATTATCAGAAGTCGCCCAGCTATTTTCTGACAACAAATTTGCCAGAGCGATTCCAGCTATCCCTTTAGCACCCTTTTCAAAGAATTGTCTTCTGGTTTCATTGAATATTACTTCCTTCTGTAGATCCATTGCAAGACTCCTCTATTGTTCCAACTAAGGGAAACATCAATATTATTATTTATTCAAGACCTCATCCAAATTCATTATTTGACTTGCAACCATTGTCCAAGCAGCAGATTCTGAAACTGGCAGTGCCTCATCATACGAAGACTCACCGACCATGAGAAGCTTATCTGCCTCTATCACATTACCATTATAAAAATTAATTAAATGCTTATAAGTTTCTTTAATAATAATTTTTTCCTGTTTACTCAAATCACGCGCAAGAAGTCGAGTACTCAAATAATCTAGCCTACGATCAAAGTTATAGCCCGCCTCTCTCATTGCTTTTTGAGCCAAATACCTTGAAGCTTCAACAAATTGAGTATCATTCATCGTAACAAGTGCTTGCATTGGGGTATTTGTTCTTTCTCGATGCACAGTTGAATGTTCCCGAGTAGGAGCATTAAAAATTTCCATCGATGGAGGAGGAGCTGACCGTTTCCAGAAAGTATAGAGACTTCTCCGATAAAGATTTTCCCCCTTATCCTGTTCGTAAATTCTGGTATTACTTGAAGGCATTGCAACAGTCTTCCATACTCCAGCAGGTTGATAGGGTTTAACACTTGGCCCACCAACCTTCCGGACAAGCAAACCACTAGCTGCCAAAACATAGTCTCTAATCATTTCACCATCCATTCGAAAAACTGGTCCTCTAGAAAGCAAACGATTCTCTGGATCTTTATCCATTTTTTCAGCTGTCACTTTTCCAGATTGGCGATAGGTAGAGGACATTACCACTTCTCTAAAGAATTTTTTAATGTTCCATCCTGAATTCCGGAACTGAACAGCCAACCAATCTAGTAATTCAGGATGGGATGGCGGTTCACCTTGTGAACCAAAATCATCGCTAGTCCTAACCAGACCTGTACCAAAAACCTCTTGCCAGTAACGGTTTACAATGACTCTGCTCGTCAAAGGGTTTGAATCATCAACTAACCACTGAGCCAATCCCATTCTATTGCGGGGTAAATCCGGAGCCATTGGAGGGAGAGCTGAAGGAGTATTAGCTGACACTCGTTCCCGTGGTTGGTCGTACATACCTCTATAAAGAACATAAGCCTCAGGCATTTTCCCGGCATTTTCCTGCATAATGTGGGTAACACTACCTCTTCGTCTAATTTCCTTCCACTCCTTATCAATTTGCTGGACACGAGAAATCAATCCCCGGTATTCTTCATTTTTTGCAGCTAAATAATAAAGGTGCAGTACTTCCCGTTCTTTAGTAGTTAGACTAGAGGGCATTTTTGTAATGGCTTTTTTAATTTGTGGCCACAAAGAAATTATCCGGGCCTCTTGAACTGTAAGCGCTCTATCAAAAATCCGTAAGTCTGCTATACCACCACCTGGAAAATTACTTTCCTTAGAAACAGCAAGATCACTTCTTTTAGTTAAACCCTTTCCTAAATAAAGCGGCTGATTTGTCAAAATACTTCCTGCAACCTTTGTGAAAAACTCACTCCCCTGCTCCTCTATGACATCACCGTTCCAATATAATTTCAGACCAGAACGTTCTCCAGATCCATCATGAGTTACCACTATATGGGTCCAGACACCAGGGGCCAATCGCTTGGTGTGAATAGGACGAACATTGATCCCTGGGGGAGTCTTTGCTCCACTCAGTTTTTCACCGGTCATAGTAAAGGAAAGTTGCCGAGAACGGATCGTTAATGCCCATCCACGGGAATTCTGTTGGGGATCTGTTTGACCAAGCACTACAAAGTCTCCAACGGTCACTTCTGGCTGATATAGCCACAACGCAATAGAAAAAGGTGTATCGGTATCTAAATTCAGACCAGGAAGTTCCACCCAAGATTTTTTGTCAAACCTAATAGACGATTGGTTTTCAGCAGGACCGGCACTGACTACAGCTCCTTTATGAAAACTTATTTTTTGTTCTTCTCCCTTAGTCATAACTGTTGGTTTGTTTTCAAGGGACAGGGCAAGAAGCTCAGGCAATTTTTCAAGCGGGCTCTGTAATGTACGATATTTATAGTCTGAAACCCACTTCAAGAATGTTTTATTAAATTCTTTGGAAAGATCTTCGATTTTAGTCTTATTTTCGAAAGCTTCTTGACGAAGTTTCTTCCAATGAATCTCGTCCTTTTCGGTAGGCACAACTAGGGTAGGTGGAGGGTCAGAAATATTTCCGTCCATTACATTCTGAGTAGTATTTCTAAAGAATGCAGTCAGGGAATAAAATTCCTTCTGAGCAATAGGGTCAAATTTGTGATCATGACATGTAGCACACCCAACCGTTAAACCCAAAAATACTGTGCCCGTTGTATCCGCCCTATCCTTAGCATAAATCGTCTCATACTCTTCTGGAATAACACCACCTTCATTGGTTGTAATATTACAACGGTGAAAACCTGTTGCAACAAGCTGATTAAGGCTAGGGTTTGGCAGCAGGTCGCCAGCTAGTTGTTCTACTATAAATTCGTCAAACGGTTTATTCTTATTGAAGGCGTTAATTACCCAGTCTCGATACGACCACATCTCGCGATAGTTATCTATGTGGATGCCGTGGGTATCTCCATAACGAGCAGCATCTAGCCAATACCGACCTCGATGCTCTCCCCAATGGTGGGAATCCAACAAACCATCAACCAATCTGTCATAAGCTTGATCCGAGTTGTCTTGCAAAAAGCTTTTCAGTATCCCGGGATCAGGCGGTAAACCTGTTAGATCTAAGGCCACTCGACGAGCTAACGTATTTTTATCAGCTTCTGGAGCCGGGGTTAGACCCCTTTGCTCTAATTTGGCTAAAACAAAGTGATCGAGAGGGGTACGAATCCATGATTGTTGCTTAACTGAAGGAACTGGGGGGGGAGTGATTTCCTTAAAAGACCAGTGTTGATCCCAACTAGCACCTTCCTGAATCCATTGTTGTAAAACTTTAATCTGTTTCTCAGTTAATTCTTTATTAACATGAGCCGGGGGCATACGCAATGCTTCCTCGGAGTGGATAATACGTTTATAAAGCAGGCTTGATTGGAAATCGCCTGGCACTACTACTCTCCCATTAGATCGCTCAGCAAAAACACCTTTTTGAACATCCAATCGAAGATCTGCCATTCTGGCTGACTCGTCTGGCCCATGGCACTGAAAACAGTGGTTGGAAAGAATAGGGCGAACATCAAGCTGAAAATCAACAGCAGACGACAATGACTGGGCTGGTGCGTACCAATAGACAAACACTAATAACCAACCAACCCGCTTAA
>CAYWYX010000058.1:0-9302 GCA_964462735.1 uncultured Acidobacteriota bacterium
ACAATTTCTTTCAGGGTTGGATGAGAGTCTGGATTGAGCTGGGTATCAAAGAAAGAGAAACTTTCGAGAGCGCTATCCTGCAATATCTTTCTGCAGAAACCATGAATGGTAAAAATTGCTGCTTCATCAAAGTTTTTTAAAGCAGTTTCCAGCTTTAATCGTGCCAGTTGTTTTTCTTCTATGTTACTAACCAGTTGTGACAGAAAAGAATCTGCAGATAGTTTATCTAAAGCAGTTAGGGTGTCTTGAAGTCTACTTCTGATTCGAATTTTAAGCTCTTCAGTGGCAGCATCGCTAAAGGTTACCACTAAAATATTGCTAATGGATAATGGCTTTTCTAGCAGTAAGCGAACAAACAGAGAGGTGATTGTATAGGTCTTTCCTGTGCCGGCACTAGCTTCTATTAACTGGCGTCCGGTCAAAGAAAATTTGGTTAAGTCGTCAATAGGAATCATGATTAGTAATGGTAATGTCAAGATACTATTTGATGATTTAAAAGAGGTTCGAAGATTTCTTGCGCAATTGATTTAAAACGGTCATTGAAGGGATCTTGTCCTCTAAAAGCAAGGTCATGATAAGAATCTTCGGAATCAGTTCCTTGTTTAAACGGTCCACTAGTCCACTGCTTCAAGGCCTCGTCAATTGGATCTTTGCTCTTCTTGTCTGTATATTGATTTTTGAGAAATTGTTGGGCGTAAGCATAAGAAGAGTTTAAGAAAAAGGGTATTGGATGATGTTGGCCTTCCCAGAAATAATCCAGAAGTTTTTTTAACTCCTCGTAACAATTTTGAATCGGGCTATAAGTTGCAGTTTTATCACTTCCTAACGCCTTGCTTTCACGAGGATAATTTTCAGGATTCAGGCAATTAAGCACCAGATGATCAATCCATATAGCCACTTGGTCCTTTGGTTTCAATTTGCTACAACGGTAGCGCACCAAGTACTCGGGCCAAATTAAATTCAAAGTTCCGTAAAGATGAAATTCCCCTAGTTCGATATTTACCGGTAGGGGATTTAATGTTTTCCCATTAATGACTACTTTTAAACGATCCAGTAACTGGTCTACCTCTCCTACTAGTTCACTGAAAGACTGTTTCCCCAATTCCCCTTGGGGTAAGCTCCCTCTGCTCTTGAAAGGCTCGTAACAAGATGACAGAACATTTCCTTGTATTCCCCAATCTAGTAGATCCATTTTCATCTGGTAGGCATCTAAAGGATGCATTGAAAATGGTTCTTGAATTTCAATGGGTTGTTCCAGGTCCTGAAGCAGTAATCCTTTTTGTTGACGAAAAAAATGTTTAATAGGATGTTGGAAAAATCGTTTTAAGTCGTTAAGATTCATATTTTTCAACTCCTCCCTCGGTGATTCAAGAAAATAGGGAGTTGGACTTGTTTTTGGACTATCAATTTTGGACTTGAGTGCTTTTAGGTTTTCCTGGGAATAAGTGAATAGGTTTGGATTATCAGTAAAATAAGCAGCATTGAAAGCGTTGAGACGATGTTTTACTAGGATCTGGTGCTCAAGTGAGTTTTCTTCACCGGGTACTTCAAAGTTTTTTAGCACGTATTCTTTAAGTTCACTGACTAGTACAGATGGTGCTAAAGAATGGTTGTCTTTATTACTTTGTCCTATGTAACTAATGATTAAGTTATCTCGTGTTGACAACAGTGCCTCCAAAAAAAGCATTCGATCCTCATTTTTCAAAGATCGATCCCCTGGGCGAGGAGCCTGTGCCATGAGATCAAAACTCAAGGGTCGCTCATTTCTTGGAAAATCCTTATTGTTTATTCCAATCAAAGCAATAACCCGGGAAGGAATGCTTCTCATTGGAACTAGTGAGCAGAAAGTAATGCCCCCTGATAAAAATTTTCGGGTTGATTCAGCTTTTTTAAGCTTAGGCTCCAAGTGGGCCTTAAGTACAGACAAGCCTACAGGTTTGTTGAGGCCTGACAGCAACTGTATTTCGGATAATTCGTGGCAGAGGGTTCTAAGTACTTGTAATTCTCCTGCATTTTCTTCTTCGGAAATTAAGAATTGATCGACTAGTCCTAATAGTATTGTTGTCCATTCAGAAAGTGTATGGGTCGATTCTAGTATTTTCACCGTCCTAAAAAGTCTATTTAAGAACTCAGCTAGTCCTCCCAAAGCCTGGGTATTCTCACCCTCAATTGTGTCAATGGGAAAAGTGCCCTTAAAAGAACGGTGGTCCAAGGCCGGCAAAGCGTACCCTAAGAGCATCCTTTTTAACCCTTCATTCCAGCTGTTTTGCTCGAAAATAGGCAGCCCAAACTTTTCCCGATGCTCCCCGTCAATTCCCCAACGAATATTAGTATCTTTGATCCAGCGGGCAAGGGAGTCTAACTGTGGGGCTGACAGGTCAAAATGTCGGTAAACTATGGGTCGGCGAATCAGGGCCAGGATTCGGTAAACATCCAGTCGGTCATCTGCAAGCTGGAGAATATCATTAAAAGTCTGGATAACTGGGCTTGTAGACTTGACACTTTGGTCAGAAATCGAGAAAGGGACCTGTTTTTTTTCCTGGGTCTCTCCTCCAAAGACAGCAGAAATGAAGGGAGCGTAGAGCTCTATGTTAGGTGCCATGACTAACACCTCGTGAGGTTGTAAGTCAGGCATAGTTTCAAATAAGTACAAAAGATTATCTTGTAGTACTTCAATTTCCCGCATGGGGCTGTGACAGGAGTGAATTTTTAAAGACATATCTGTAGAGAGTACATGTCTCCGTCCATCTTTAATATTAGGATTTCTCAGGCTAAGGATGTCAGATTGAATAATAGACAAAAGATTATTTTCACCTGGATCAAAGTACTGCGAGTCTTCGTACGAATATATGTCAAGTAGTCCATTCAAAAAATTCTTACTCTGACTTCCCATTGACGAGAGAAGGGGATTCCCAGTTTCAAAATATTCATTGGAAGGATCAAAATCAGAACCTCGATGCAATACTCTCTTCTTGTTGGCCTCTTTTGTCGAGATTAGATCTCCCCAATATTCCTTGCAGGGATTCACGAAAAAAAAGTGAACCTCAATCAAATTGGAGAGGGCCTCAAAGATTTCGAAGTGAAATGGTGGAAGTGGAGAAACTCCAAAAATTGAAATTCTCTTGGGAAACTGTTTTGACGATAATTTCCCTTGGCTTATCTTCTGGAGAAAATCATGGCGTATCCTTACACGATGCTGTTGAGAATTTTCTTCTATTAATGACACCCATAACTGGGCTTGCCAATTAGTTGACTGGTGTTCCTCCCAATCTAGAAGTATTTCGGGACGATAAGCCATATATTGGTCGAAAACTGTTGCGATACGCTTGCACAGTTGGAATTTCTGTAGAGAGTCTTTCCTGTTACCCAAAAAAATTTTTAGAGAGAAAAATTCATGTTTTTCCAAATAGTTTTCCAGTACTGAAAAAATCTTCCAGGTCATGCATTCAGTTGTAAAATGTGTGTTCAGGTATTCTCGAAAACCTGCACAGTGAAAGAGCTCTTCGACAATGTTATTAGGAAAAGGGAATCGACAGTTTGACCAAATCCCTAGTCGAACTGTTAATTGTTGGGTTAACCACTTTTCCATACCCTGGCTTTGTACAACGATAACTTCAGATTCCAGTGGTGAACTTGGTGGTACGGACACGACCTCTGCAAGGTTTTCCAGTAAAACTTCTAATCTGTTGCTGAGATGAAGATGAAATCCTGGCACTGGGGTTTTTCTACCTATGATATATTTCCATTATTGTTGAGTTAATTTAAAAATGAAAATGATTCTTTCACTGTGATTCTAAAAGGATCAATTAGTTTTAGATTAAAAAAGTCCTTAAAGATTTTATCATGAGCCCCAGAAGGTTGAAAAAATCTTCAATCGTAGTTATTAAAACGTCGATGATAGTTTTAAGGGGATTGCTTGATTTTAGAATTTTAAACAACCCTAAGCTAAGATGCCTCAAAAAATAAGGCAATGATCGTCTCGCTCCACAGGGATTTTTGAAATCTCTGGATAGTATAACGACTAGGTTTTTAGAGGAGCTAACTGACTATACTGATCTAGGTGGACATTAATAGCAGTTTGGAATGATTCAAGGGCATCTTCCACAGAGTAACGCAAGTCCTGGTGGATCCTATTGTAACGCAAATGTGCCTTTACAAAGAGTTTGTGTGCTTGCTCTCTTACTTCCTCGATGTTATGGGATTTAACACGAACATAGTTTGAGAATGCTTTTTTAAATTCAGTAAGCTCGGAGGTTAGGAATTTTTTAAAGTCATGTATCTCGAGCTGTTGACTTGTGAGTTTTTCAAAGTGATAACCCATGACAGCTAGATGGAAAGCTTCTGGAATCATTCGGGGATGATCTCTTATGACTTTGGCCAAAAATCTGAGGTATGCGGGTCCCTGCTTGGAAAAAACTTGTCTTCGAATAGACTTTAGCATAGCCACAATCTCAGTTTTTCCAACATGTTTAACCCGGTGTTTAGTTGGTTTTACATTTTTTAGCATTGTCAAGCATCGCTCAAAGTAATTTTCAAGAGTGGGATCGTAGATCGTTGTCAAAACTCTTCGGTAGCCATCGGTTAGAGTTTGGGGGTCCATTTCTGTCTTAAAGTTAAGCACGACGTTAAAGCTGGTTCCGGTGGTTTCTTTAAGTAGCCGTCCTTCTGAATTTAATCGATCATAGAGGTCAGTACCTTTTAAGGCAGTCAGTAGACCTACCATCGCCATAGGGATTCCAGCTTCTTGGATAAAATCAATCTGGGCATCAAAAACATTTTCATCCTCACCATCTAGACCCAAGATAAATCCTCCACTAACTACCATTCCTTTTTGTTGGATCTTGTGGACAGAATTTAACAGAAAGTTGTCTTCTCGTTTACTTGTATTCTGTTGCTTCTTAGTTTTTATCAAGGCCTTAGGGGTTGGAGTTTCAATACCTAAAAATACCCAACTAAATCCAGCTTCAATCATTGCATCCATTAGGGGTTCGGTATTGGCTAAATTGACACTAGCTTCGGTAAACAAGGAGAATGGGTAGTCCTTTTCCTTTTGCCATTCTGCAATAACTGGTAGAAGCTCTAGTGCCTCCCTTTTATTACCAATGAAGTTATCATCAACCAGAAAAAGATCACCACGCCAACCTAAGCGATATAAATAATCGAATTCCTTTACCATTTGCTCAGGACTTTTTGTTCTCGGGACCCTTCCAAATAACTTGGTAATATCACAAAATTCACAGTTAAAGGGACATCCACGGGAAAATTGTAAACACATCGAATGATAATCATTGAAATCAATCAGGTCAAAACGGGGTAAGGGTGTTGTTGTTACATCGGGTTTTTCGGGAGCCCGGTAGATTTTTTTTGCGGAGCCATTAGTGAAATCCTGCAAAAAGTGAGGGAGAATTTGTTCAACCTCATCCAGTAAAAAGTGGTCAACTGCGTCTATTTCATCGTGGAATGAGGTAGGATGAGGACCCCCTGCAACGACTGGTACTCCAATACGCTTACACCTTTCGATTACAGAGTTTAAGGAATCTTTTTGGACAATCATAGAAGAAGTGAATACTAGGTCTGCCCATTTCAAGTCCGCATCTTGTAAGGAGGTTACATTCATGTCAACGACGCGGAGGTCATAATCTTTAGGGAACATTCCAGCAACCGTCAATAAGCCTAACGCTGGAAAACCCGCCTTTTTACCAACAAACTCTAGGGCAAATTTTCCTCCCCAGTATGAAGGTGGAAATTCAGGGTAGATCAAAAGTGCATTTGGCATGGGAATACTCTCCAAGACGTTTGGCTTAACTATGGCTTAATAGATTAAGGTTCCATATTCTTATATATTGACACATCTTATATCAAGTTAAATTTTATGTTATTCAGAAAGGAACGATCGAAAGTTTCACTACTGAGTTGGTCGGAATCATTTTCATTATTTAAATTTCAAATTCCAAGTGTGTTTGCCACCTTGCTAGCGAAGGCAAGCAACATTTCATCGGATCCCCGGGCTCCAATTAGTGAAAGGCCAACCGGTACTCCTTCAATTTCTGTTGCAGGTATGTTAATTTGTGGAGCGCCTAGTGTACCCGCGATGCAGTTCAATTGGACGATGCGTGGAAGGAGCTGACGTCTTATTGAAAGATTTTCCCTCAAAAGGGGAGGTAATGAAGGAGCAGTCGGAATACATACTACAGTCTGATTAGTTAGTAGGGTATTCATTCGAGATATTATTCTTTTTCGGAGGCACTGAGCTTCTTTTACTTGTTGATCTGTGATATTTCTAGCTATAAGATAGCCTTCTGTGACAGAAAAACTAAATCTAGGATTAGTATAATCAATCCAGTCTCTAATTGACTCCACACCCTCGGGTCCAGCAAGAGTTCTTTGCTGTTTAGACCATTCTACTAATCCAGATGGAGCTAGCTGTTCTTGGCTGAATCTATCAAAAAGCGAACCCAATTTTACTATTACTGGTTTGAGAACATCCGCAATCATTTTATCGGCAATCTTAAAAGCATCAGTCGCAATTATAAGATGACGTGGTTGGTATACTGGAGGTTTGCTTTGAAGCAAAACATATCCGACTTTCGCTAACAAATCGGGATTGCGGGTAAACCACCCAATGGTATCGTAGCTAGGGGCTTGCAATAAAACACCTTGGAGGGGAATTCTTCCATGGGTAGGACGGATTCCATAAAGACCACAAAAACTAGCAGGTATTCGAACCGATCCTCCAGTATCAGAGCCAAGTGCAAAATCGACTAAACCTCCAGCTACTGATGAGGCGGAGCCACTTGATGATCCTCCAGGCACCCGATCTTTAGCCCGAGGGTTGATAGGGGTTCCATAATGTGCATTGTCTCCCCAAATACCCCGTGTCAGTTCATCGGTGTGTGTTTTCCCTACCATACTGGCACCAGCTTTAACTAATATATCTACTGCCCAGGCAGTATTTTGAGCAACTTTATGGGTAGCTTTCCAATCAGGGTTGCCTCCACCGGTTACACATCCTTTTATGTCCAAAATATCCTTGGCAGCAAATGTCAATCCAGTAAGGGGACCTTCAAGAGATCCTTGTAGATAGGCATTACTATCTTTACAGAATGCATTTAAGCTATCTTTAAAAATCTTTCTTGTAACACTCATCATGGCTCCTAAAAGAGTGTGAATTTTCTAATCTAATCAGATGCTTGGGCATAAGAATAACTGTATTCCCATTCGTCATGTTTTATTAAGCCGTTGCTTAATTGACTAAGCCCAGGAATGTCGATCCTATTTTGACCTATTGGTCATAAAAACTGATTAATCCTATGTGTTAGAAAAGACGACAACTATTTCCCAATCCTTCGAAAACATTACCAACCTAATGTAAGCCACTTTCTCTTTATGCTGTGTACTCTTCATAGACACAAAATAGATTATATAGATTAAAGACAAATAGAATCTAAAACTATAAAGCATATCATAGGAGTAAATTTACCTATCTGATATGTGGTAAGGAGGTATAATTTCTAAGGCAAATGTCATAATCAATCTTGGTGTCTTATGGGGTACTAAGAAGAATTTATAGAGCGGTATCAGTCATTTTTTTCTGAAGACCGATAGAGTTGTAAAAGGTTGCTCTTGTGAGTTTTTTGGATTGGATCATAGCTGTTGGGCTCAATGCGGTAATTATTGCCTATGGGTTTTACCTCAGTAGAGGAGTACGTTCCAGTGCAGATTGGTTTTTGGCCGGGAGGAAATTGCCTTGGTGGTTAGTAGGACTCTCCATGTATGCAACAGCTATAGATTCTAGTGATTTAGTAGCTGATTCAGGAGGAACCTATCTTCTCGGTATGAGTTATTTTTCAATGAACTGGGTGGGTTCAGTAGTGGGTTGGTCTTTGGCTGCTTTTTTCATTTTTTTACCTATGTATAGAAAGGGGCTCTATACAAATGCAGAATATCTTGAGACTCGGTATGGAACTACTGTACGAGTTATCTGTGCTTTTGTTCAGGTTCAATACCGAACTTTAATCTTAGGTATTATTGGTACAACTCTGTTTTTGACGTTGTCTATTGTTTGCAGCTTATCAAGTCAGACAGCTTGGATATTGGTAGTGTTAATAGCTGCTTTTGCCAGTATCTATACAGCATTTGGAGGATTACGCTCGGTTGCCATAACAGATAGCCTGCAATTTGTGGTCATGACTATTGCAGCTCTCTTGATCTGGTTTATTATCTGGGGTCAGGTAGGGGGATGGGCTGGAATAGAACAAAAACTAAATGCTTCGGATCCTAACTTGTCATCTCAGTTGTTACACGTTAGTTCTGAAAACATCAGGGCTGAAGAGGTTGCACATTATTCCCAGGAAGAAATTCAGTCAAAACTAGTTTTGGGTGGAACTTATAACCCGTCCAAAAACACCATTGACTATCACACACCGGCCTGGTTAGTCTCCATTGCCTTCATCTTAATAGGTATGGCTTACTCAATTGTCAATCATACCCAATCAATGCGTATGTTTGCGGCTAAAAGTGAGTGGGACCTTAAAATGTCTGTTTTTGTTGCTGGATCGGTGATGTTAGTGATGACCTTTTTTAATTTGTCTATGGGAATTGTTGGAAGAGCGCTTTACCCTGATCAAAGTAGTTTGCCTAATGGTCAACAAGATTCGATCTATCCCGTACTAGTTAATCATATTGAAGGAGTTGGCCTAAAAGGAGTGGTTTTGGCTGGTATATTGGCTGCTGCTTTCTCAACCTATGATTCAATTGGCTCAGCTCTCTCTGCGCTACTGACTCGTGATGTCTATGCCAGGCTGGTCATGAAAGATAAGAATGATCGACATTATCTTAGACTCAGTCAGTGTCTTACCCCAGTGATTATCGGAATTTCTTTTCTATACATACCAGGATTGCTGAAAGGAGGTATGGTTTTTTACTACGTAGAATTGACAAGTGCTTTTGTGATCCCACTATTAACCATTTTTTTAGTTGGAAGATTTACCCAAGTTCATCGAAGCAGTGGCTTGATTGGACTTTTAATGGGGGCCAGCTATGGGTTTTTGCGACTATTAGCCCCCGTCGTTTCAGAAAATTTCGGAATTGTTCTGCTTCCACCTCTGCTGATGAATACCTATGCTGCTTATCCCCTTAGTATGGTTGTCACTGCCGGAACAATGGTACTGACTTCTCTAATCACTGGATGGGAATCTAAAAATAGCTTAAGTTTGGTTAGTCCCCCAAGGGAAGGGACTTGGTTACAATCTAGTTTGAAAGAAATTCAAAAACTTCAGAAAAACACGGCTGAAGCAAGCTGG
>CAYWYX010000058.1:9402-14933 GCA_964462735.1 uncultured Acidobacteriota bacterium
ATGCCTTGGCTAATGCTGGATTCGTTCAATCCAATCGTCTCCAACACTAAAATTAACATGATAAGTCCAACACCGGGTACTCCTGCAGTACCTATAGATGCCAAGGTAGCTGTTAAAACGATGGTCATTTGGTCTCCAATTGTCAAAGTCAGACCAGAAACCTGAGCAATAAAATATGCTGCCACTCCTTGGTAAAGTGCTGTCCCATCCATGTTGATTGTAGTTCCTAAGGGAAGGACAAAGCTAGAAACCTCTTTTGAAACCCCGAGATTTTCCTGACAGATTCTCATTGTTACAGGGAGAGTTGCTGAACTACTGGAGCTTGAAAAGGCAAAAATTTGGGCACTCTTAATGCCGCGAAAAAATTTTTTCAAGGAATAGCCAACGAAAACTTTCAATGCTAATGAGTAAATAACACTGGCATGGATAACAAGACCTAAGAATACAACCATCATATAAGAAAAGAGACTGGGGATGATTTCAAATCCAAATTCACTGAAGACGGCAGCCATTAATGCAAAGACACCATAAGGAGCTAGCTTCATAATAAGCACGACTATTTTCATCATTGCTTGGTTAATACCATCCATGAGTTCAATTACTGGTTTGGACTGTTTCCTTGGAATTAAGGTAAGTGAAATGCCTAGGATTAATGCAAAGAAAATAATCTGAAGCATGTTGCCTTTTGCCATGGATTCTAGAGGGTTTTCAGGAATGATGTTTAACAGGGTATTTACAATGTTGGGTTCAGATTGAGGTTGCACTACCTCTTCTAAAGGACGGTTTCCAGTAGCTTTAATAACTGTACTTTTTTGTGATGACTCTAAAATTGATCCAGGTTGGAATATATTTGCTAGTAGCAATCCTAAAGAGATTGCAATGGCTGTAGTGCAAAGGTAGAAAATCATTGCTTTGCTTGCCATACGACCTAACTTACGTAAGTCATTTAAGCTAGCTGTACCTACTAGTAAAGAAGCAAATACTAAAGGCACAACAATCATTTTCAAGAGTCCTATAAAAGCAATTCCAACTGGTTGAATGTAATCTTTAACCCAAGGATTCCAGTTAAAAATGTTGGCTACAATTCCCAGAAATAACCCTAGTAATAAAGCAATTAGAATTTTTTTGTGAAGGGGCAATTGTTCTCCTTTAGGTACATATCTTATCTAACTAAACTGAATTGTTTCCACCAGTTTTCCACCTGATTCAAAACTTTTAATTATTCTTGCCAGAGAAGTCTAAATTATTAGTACAAAATAGTCTCTGGATTTATATGTTTCTTTGCGTTAGGTATAAAAAGCTTTTTAAGCTTAGAATTATTTTAAACGAGCTACTAACCAAAAAGGTTTAATCTAGGATGAGTAATGACAATATATAATAAAATGGAAGAGTTGTAGATACTTCAATTTTATCTATCTGGTTTTTAACATCCGGTCTTAATGAGAACACCCCTATTAGCCATCATAGGACCTACAGCAAGTGGTAAATCAGATATATCTCTTTGTCTTGCCCAGCAGTTTCAAGGTGAGATTGTTAACTGTGATTCCATCCAGATCTATAAATTTCTAGAAATAGGTACCTCAAAAGTTCCCAGAGAAGAACAGCGTGGCATTCCTCATCATCTGATGGATCTTTTTGATCCAAACCAGCGATTCACTGCAGGTCAGTATATGTTTGAGGGTCGAAAAGTTTTGAATGAAATTAAAAGTCGCGGTAATTTACCTTTGGTTGTTGGTGGCACTGGTCTTTATCTAAGGGCCCTATTAAATGGACTTTTTGAAGGGCCTGCACAGTCTGAATCGTTGAGAACTAGACTTCAGCAACGGAAAGTTTCTCATCTCCATCAGTTGCTGAAAAAAGTTGATCGAGATTCCGCCCAACGGATTTCCCCAAGAGATCAGCCTAAAATCATCAGGGCTTTAGAAGTTTTTTTCCTTACTTCTAAGACTCTATCTAGTCATTTTCAAACTCCTACACAGAAGCTGGAGGATTTTCAGCCTATCAAAGTAGGACTGAGTCCGCCTAGAGATAAACTGTACGATAGAATAGAAGATCGTGTAGACCGTATGTTTTCAGGTGGATTAATTGAAGAAGTGAAATCAATTTTAAACAAAGGGTTTTCTTCGAATTGTAAACCGCTCCAATCGATAGGTTATGCTCAGTCAGTTAGTTTCCTGAAAGGAATTATTTCTCTTTCGGAGGCAATAACTTCCACTAAACAAGCCACGCGAAAGTATGCAAAGCGACAACTAACTTGGTTCCGCAAAGAAAAGGACGTCACTTGGTTTAATGGGTTTGGTCATGAGGAAAAGATAGAGAACCAAATTAAAAACTATCTAAGGCAATTTACCTAATGAGACTATTGAATATTCTCATCTTATAGGAACTTATTTTTGGTGGTTGTTAAAGTTGATTTATTTTTAAGAAAGCAGTTTTCCCAGAACCTTTAATCATCATTTATTCATGATTGTTGAGAGTCATGGTGAATTCCCAAATTAAGGGGCACGAATATGAATATTATAACTACGAAGGAAATCTAATAGCTGCAACAAGGATTAAGAATAGATCTGTTTCTGAGAAAGATTAATTAAAATAATAATTGGAAACTTGTTAATGAGTTGGTCTGATACTAGCACTGAGAAAGTTGTCCTAGTGGGTTGCGAATTAAAATCTTCTCAGAAAAAAATTTGGTTCAAACAAAGTTCTTTAAGTTTGGAAGAATCTATAGATGAATTAGCCTCTCTTGCTACTGCAGCTGGGGCTAGAGTTACTGGACGTTTGACACAACAAAGAGATCGATATGATCCTACATTTTTAATTGGTAAAGGAAAAATTAGGCTTTTGAAAACAGTTTTGAAACAAAATAAAGCCAATACAGTGATTTTTGATGACAATCTTTCTCCTGCTCAACAAAGAAACATTGAGAAATTCCTTGATTGTAAAGTTTTAGATCGGACTCAACTGATACTGGATATTTTTGCCTATCGTGCAGCAACACGTGAAGGAAAACTACAAGTTGAACTTGCACAACTAAATTATATGTTACCTCGTTTAGCCGGTAGAGGTATTGAACTCTCTCGCCTTGGAGCAGGTCTAGGAACTCGTGGGCCTGGAGAGACCAAGTTAGAAACTGATCAACGAAAAATTCACCAAAGAATATATAAAATCCGAAAAGAACTTGAACAAGTTCGAATTCATCGACGTCTGCATCGTTCTTTTCGAAAATCTGTTCCGGTTCCTATTGTCTCCTTAGTTGGTTATACCAATGCAGGAAAATCAACTTTATTTAATGCACTAACTCATGACAATACTTTAGCATCGAAACAACTATTTGCTACGCTAGACCCGCTTCTTCGTCGCTTTCAGCTGCCTTCTGGCCGAAAAATAATTTTGTCAGATACCGTTGGTTTTATAAGTAAACTGCCGGCTACTTTGATTTCAGCTTTTCGGGCTACACTAGAAGAAATCGGGGAATCTCAGTTAATTCTGCATGTGATTGATGGCTCTAGTTCTGGAGCAGAGCAACAAAGAGGAGCAGTAATTCAGGTATTAAAGGATCTAGGTGTTATGGCTAAGCCTCATCTGGAGGTCTTTAATAAAACTGACCTACTTAGTCATTCATTTCGACCCACTCAAGGTAGAGTCTGGGTATCTGCTCTTCAGAAGAAGGGAATATCTACTTTGTTGCAAAGGATTGATGAGTTAATCACAGATGACCCTCTAGTTCAGGCTAAATTTTTGGTGGAACGCCATCGTGGGGAATTGCTGTCAAGAATATTTTCAAGAGGCAGAGTGATTAATTGTGACTACCGTAATAATCAGGTCATGGTGGAAATTGAAGCACCTCGTTCCTTTTTAAAAAAAATTGAGGCCCAACAAATCAAAAATAAGTAGTAATTTTTAAAACTAAACAACAATTGAGCTCCCTTATTTTCTAGTATCAAATCAATATAATGAGATCATGTTAAAATGTTATATGTTTGGTAATTTTTCAACCCAGTAGACTTGCTTAAAAATCGGTAGAATTATAATTGGCAATACGATGACTTCAACTAAACTATCAGTAATTATTTCTAATGTAGTCAACCGGCCAGTTAGAGCTTTAATTACTGTTTTAGCAATTAGCCTTGAAGTTCTAATGATTCTTCTGGTGATTGGATTATCCCATGGAATAATTCAAGATAATGCCGATCGTCAAGAGGGATTAGGAGCTGATATAATCATTCAGCCTGCTAATGCCCCGCCGATTTTTTTTACGACCGGAAGTGCCGTTTTTCCTGATAGTGTTGGTCAGGACTTACTAGGAATTAGTTCAGTTCAAGCGGTGACCCCTATTCTTTTCCATGCCCAGATGCGTGGTAGTTGGCTCACTTTTTATGGTATTGATTTTTCAAGTTTCACAAAAGTAGCTGGACAATTAAATTTTGTCGAAGGTCAGACCTTTAGTAGTGCTACAGCAAAAGAAGCAATAATAGATGATCTGCATGCTAAATCTAAAAATCTAGATATAGGGGAATTTATTGAATTAAAAGGAGAACGTTTTCAGGTAGTTGGCATCTTTAGAAATGGTATTGGAGGTAGAGTTTATCTTCCAATACAGAGTCTGCAACTTTTAATGGACCGTATTGGTAAAGCTTCAACATTTCTTGTTAAAGTCAATAATCCAGAACAAATTAATCAAACAATTGGTCAGATCACTGGGTTGATTGAGAATATTAGAGTAACTGCTATGGATGATTGGGTTACTCTACTTAGAAATGAAAGGCCGAAAGCCTATCAGGCTTTCTTAAATGCTGTTATTGGGGTAGCAATAGCTGTTGGCTCTTTTGCGTGTTTTCTGTCTGTGTATACAACGATTACGCAAAGAACTCGAGAAATTGGCATTTTCAAGTCTTTAGGCGCTTCCAAAACCTATATTGTTAATCTTGTCCTTGTGGAAGTACTTATTCTTTGTTTAATTGGTCTGATTACAGGTTTAATTCTTACTTTTCTTGGACAATATATAATTCAAAGCCTTTATCCTACACAACACTTAGTTATTTCTATTTCTTGGATTTATAGAACCATAATATTAGTTCTAATAAGTGGATTTATAGGAGTATTTTATCCAGCTATTCAAGCTACTAGGAAGGATCCTGTTCAGGCATTAGCACACGATTAATTGGTTATAACAAATCCCAGAAACTGGATTTTTTTGAATCTTCGAAGTTCTAGATCTTTAGTAGTGAATGTTAGATAAAATTAGACAAGGTTAAAAAGGCAAATAGGTTGATAATCACCAATTCTCAAGGTGATTTTTACCTTTGATTCTAAGCATTAACACTGAGTTAGAAGGAGGGTAGTTATGACTGAGATCAGTCGGAGAAAACTTTTACAGAATACTACTATGTATGCTTCAGCAGTGGTCTTGGATAAGATAGCGTGGGCCCAACCTCGAACTGGCGTAAATAAAAAAACTGTCATTAGCATGCAACCCCAGCTTTATCATGGTTGGCCTACGCTTACAAAACGCTCTAACGGTGAACTGCTAC
>CAYWYX010000059.1:0-14096 GCA_964462735.1 uncultured Acidobacteriota bacterium
GCATTCTCAGGATTGGTTGTTCTCTGAGAGTCAAAGGGTTTCATGTATTCCCAAACCTTTGGTGTCATTCCAGATTCATAATTAAGCTTTGCATCATCATACTCTTTCATGCTGACAGAGCGAACCCGTTGTGGGTAGGCTGCCAAAGCGATTGAAGTCTCGTGTTCTGATGCGTGACTATCTGCCGTTTGTTCTGCAATGTTGTCGTATTTACCCTCTAAACGCAGTTTGTAAGATGTTAAAAACGTTGCTAGTTCCTCATCTTTATAGGCTTCTGAATAGGAAATGGCATCCAGAGTAATTCCTAGTTTTTTTCGCCATTCAGGTAGGGCTTGTTTGAGAATATGATGATTCCCACCATGTCCATTACAGACTAAAATAGTTTTGATCCCATGTGCAATAAGACTTTCAATTACCTCAAAAACAAAGGATCGAAAAGTTTCCTTGCTCAGGGTGAGTGTTCCTTTTCGTGCCATATGATAAGGAGCCCAGCCTACGGGGCAGGGTGTAGATACGATGACCTGGGGATAAAGTCGTAGTGCCGTTTGTTCTGATAAAAGAGTTGCACTGGCAACATCGGTTCCTAGAACTAAGTGTTCATTGTGTTGTTCGGTAGATCCTGTGGGAACTATTGCAGCTTTAATGTCTCCTCGCTGTAGGGCTTCGCGAACTTCCTTACGCGTTTGTTCCCAGAGGAGAACCTTTCGAGGATTAATAGAACTACTTGACATTGTTGAGTAAGGAAGTGGGGAGGAAGCCAAATCTGCAGTATTTATCGATGCAACCTGTGGCGTAGAAACGGGCTTTGAAGAATCCTGGCAAGATGAACTCGCTACTACAGCACCAGCAGAACCTATTGCTGTCAACGTCTGAATAAAATTACGTCGAGATAGTTTGGGTTTCATTTTATGGCTCCCTGATTATTATCGAACACATATAGTTAATTAAAGAATCAATTATATCCACTGATATATTTTATCGGTTAAAGAAAAAATCTTCCGCTGTCTTAGTTAAAATTTGGTGCTTGTCTGCTTGACTCAGAAAGTTAGCATGATCACGGATAAGTGCGACAGCAGGTGCAATGCCGTGGGGTACATCAGGCAAGGGGTCTCGAGATGGCCTGTCTGGAGGAAACGGAGCATCACTTTCCCACATGCATCTTTCTGGTCCAAATGCATCGACTATTCGCTTAATTAATGGCAATAAATTCAAGTATGGAGGTGTCCTGCCTCTTGCATAAAAAGCCCCTATCTTAATCATAACTTTCTTATGCTGTGCCATTTTAAAAAGCAACTGGATTTCTTCTTCAGTCGAATCTTCGTGGGTACCAGCAAGATGATCAAGAATTACAGGAGTGTCAGGAAAGCGCTCACACATTCGGTCAACTTCAGGTAAGTCATTGATACTCATCAAAAAGCTCAATGCCAGATTGTGTTCAGCACCAGCCTTAAATATTTTGTCAAATCCAGGATGATCCATCCATTGGGGCCCACCACCTAGTGGAGGACGAGCTGTTCCACCACGAACTCTGAAGGCATATATTCCTTTTTTAGATAGAGCGATCATCGTTTTATCAGGGCTCGGAAGAGAAACATCTGTAACTGCAGGAACAATCCCTGTACCTACGAAATGCTTAGGATCCTTAGCAATATTGTCCAAAATATATGAGTGATCCAAACCGTACCATGTCATTTGAATCAAATTGAATTTACCTACACCAGCGGGTTTGCCCTCTCTAATTAGTCGTTCAACTGAATAACTGGGAATCCAAAGATCTTTAGGTTCGAATCCTGGGGCTAAAGGATAACGTTTAAAATCAGAACTCCATACATGCACATGAGCATCAACGATAGTAGGTTCAACCAAAGGTGTGTCTTCTTTGGGAAAATTGCATGCGCCGAATAATCCCATTGCACTAGCTGAGATAATCCATTCTCGACGGTTTAGGTCTTTCACAAACACCTCCCTTGTTATGGATGATCTGTTATTAAATCATTTCGTCCAAAATTTTTTTTAATCGATCAATCGCCAGAAGAATCTCTTCGCACCTCGGAATGTAAATGTGCAATCTTGGCAATAGTAGTTCGGTCTTTAAGGTCTACTTGAGTTCCTGGAGGGCGTACGGGTCCGCCAGCCCTTCCTAACGATTTTAAGCCTACCTTAATTCCACTAATGCCATAACCAGATTTTACGCCACGAAGTTTGACAATAGGCTCAATTCTATTAGTTAAAACTTGAGTCATTTTTTTATTATTACCTGCTATACCAGCTGACCAAAAATCATAGCTAGCTTTTGGGGCAAAGGTTGCAACAGCCGTTGTGTAGGCTCTGCCTCCAACAGGAAGAGTTTTAACAGCGTGGTTTTCTCCTTCTGCAATCCAAAGGAAATTTTCAGGAATGATACTTCCTATGGTTAAACCCACTTTAGTATCACCACTAGGATCTTTAAAACCAATTATATTTTCAATTCTAGCTAACTGTTTTAAAAGTTCGGGCCAATAATCTTCGGATCGAGGATAAATCAGAACACCGATATCCACGGACTTGGCCACGTCTAGACAGCAACGGTATGTTCCCTCCCTTTGCCCCCAACGAGAACCAGGAGGAAAGAGTAAAACAGCATCAGCACCAGCACGTGCAGCATTCTTAGCCATGCGCATAGCATTACGATAGCCCCCGCCAATACCTGCTATTACAGGCATTTTGCCATCAGCTCCTGCTACTGCAGCTGTTACGAGAGCACGATGCTCTTCAATATCAAGACTGTAAAGTTCACCCAAGCCACCTGCAACGACAATTGACATTTTTTTGTGAAAGCCTTGAGCGTGGTCAGACACATTTTGTCGGAGACCTTCAGAATCCAGTTCAAAATCTGGGTGAAAAATAGTTACCATGAAGTTATGGACTCCCTCAAGTGCGTGGATTAGGTCCCTGCGATTTTGCATTGATCCTTTACTGTGAGTGGTTTTAATACAGCCAAAAGAAGTTGACATTAAAGTGCCAGTAGCGAGGGTAAGATTTTTCATGAATAGTCTTCTATTTTGTTCTTTCATTTGTGTACTCTCCAGGCACCAAACTGGTGTAACTATTAGAAATTCAATAAATAAACAGAATCTAATTTTTGTATGATTTCTTGTTATATCATAATTAAGTTGTAACTGACTTCTTTTTAGGCTTATTTATATACTAGAATTGAGAAGTTGTACCGTTCTACGGTATTCTATTTACAAATTAACTTAAGGATTATGACTACCGTTCAATCACATAATCGAAGCTCAGAAGAAAGGAATATTCTTGGTAACCTTACCAGCTAAACACTTAAATGATTTGTTTTGGATTAATCAAAATGTGATTGATTGTGATATCCACAATGAAGTTCCGAGTATCGATGTTTTAAAACCATATCTTTCAGATCATTGGTGTTCCTATATTGAGGAATCGGCTTTCCGTGGTCCTGACTCAGATGATTATCCAGTAGGAGCACCAACTTCAGTAATGTCTAGTTCCCGGAAGACTGGAGAAGCTAAAGGAAATATTGACATAGTGGAATTGAGGGAAGAGGTGCTTAACAAACTAAAAATAGAGTTTGGTATTTTGAACTGTGCTTATAGGGTGCAGGCTGTTCATGATGAACAATTGGCTTTAGTGCTATCTTCGGCTGTTAATCAGTGGCAAGTTGATACCTGGTTGTCACAGGATACCCGTTTAAGGGGTTCTATTGTTCTTCCCAGTCAAAATCCGATATTGGCAGTGAAGGAAATTGATCGGTGGGGGAATGATTCTAGATTTGTTCAGGTAATTATGCCTGTTCGTTCATTAATCCCCTATGGAAGTCGAAAATACGATCCTATTTATGAAGCAGTAGTTAGACACGGCCTGGTCTTGGGGATCCAATTTGGTGGTTCTCCCGGACATCCGTCAACGCCAAGTGGATGGCTTTCAACTTATGCTGAAGAATTTGCTTCTATGTCTCAAGTGTTTCAATCTCAAGTAATGAGTTTAATTGTGGAAGGAGCTTTTGATCGATTCCCAACCCTAAAAATTGCTCTCATCGAGGGTGGTTTTACTTGGATGCCTCCTTTCATGTGGAGATTAGATAAAGAATGGAAAGGTCTTCGGCGCAATATCCCTTGGGTAAAAAAGCCTCCATCTGAGTATATCCGTAAGCATATCCGTTTGACACTTCAGCCAATTGACGGGCCTGGAAATATCAAACAACTTTCGGAAGTAATTGGGCAATTAGATTCTGAAGAAATGTTAATGTTTTCAACTGATTATCCACATTGGCAGTTTGATCGTATTGAAGAGGCTTTTCCACTGGGGATTTCCAGGGAAGTAACTACGAAAATACTATTAAAAAATGCTCAATCATTTTATCGTTTCTAAGTTTTTTGAGTTAGGATAATAAAAGTAAACTAAATATATTTTTAATTATTTTGAGTCTAACCTCATCAAAACAAAAAATGAAATCGTCAACTTTATTTAAGAAAAATAAGAATAAATTTAAAACTCAGAACCAGAAAATTATTGATTGTGATATCCACAACTTCATTCCTTCAAATGAAACCCTTTACAAATATCTTCCCCAAAGATGGCGTGAACACCACCAAATGTTTGGGCTTAGAGGCCATCTAGGCTCGTTTTATCCCAGAGCCTTAATGAATGCAGCTCGGCATGATTCTTGGCCACCCTCTGGGTTGCCTGCTGGATCTGATCTAGACTTTATGAGATATCAGTTGCTCGATCTATATGATATTGAGTTTGGAGTTCTTAATTGTCTATTTGGTGCTGGTGGACAGTTAAACCTTGAATATGGGGCTGCCCTAGCCAGAGCGATCAATGACTGGCAGATTGCTGAATGGCTGGATCCTGAACCGAGACTTCGTGCGTCACTTGTAATTCCCTATGAGGATGCAGATTTAGCAGCTGAAGAAATAGATAGAGTAGGAAGTCATCCCGGTTTTGTTCAAGTTTTATTCTTAGTTCGAACCCGTGAACCGTTAGGGCGACGAAAATATCATGGAATTTATGAGGAAGCGATTAAGCATAATCTGCCTGTGGGGATCCATTTTGGCGGAGCAGGTGGAGGACCCCTAACAGGAGCAGGGTGGCCATCCCACTATATCGAGGATCATGGAGGTATGCCCCAAGCCTTTCAATCCCAGGTTATCAGTTTGGTTTTTGAAGGGATCTTTGAAAAGTTTCCTTTACTGAAAGTGGTTCTAATCGAAGGTGGTTTTGGATGGATGCCCTCCTTAATGTGGCGATTAGATAATTGCTGGAAGAAGCTTTCCCAAGAAGTGCCTGCACTTAAATCGTCTCCCTCATCCTATATCCGCAAACATATCTGGATGAGTACGCAACCGATGGAAGAGCCTTCTAAACCGGTCTATTTTAAGCAATTACTAGAACATTTGGATGCTTCAGATCGATTAATGTTTGCGACAGATTACCCACATTGGGATTTTGACTCTCCTCAGGCAGCACTTCCGGCTGGACTTGATGATGAGACAAGAAAAAAAATTATGTCTGAAAATTCTCGAACTCTATATGACTTGAATTAAAAAGTTTGTAGCCATAGGTGAATTCCAGATCTAAAAAAGATTAGTTTTGTTAATTTTTAATTAAAAATAATTCTTAAAGAAATCTGAGAGAGGTTTTAACTATTTGATGGCTAAGCATGCAGTGGCTGCTGTAGGAGAAATCCCTCGTGGAGGAAGAAAGATTACTGAAATTAAGGGTAGATCTATTGGAATCTTTAACGTGGAGGGTAACTTTTTTGCCATTTTGAATCATTGTCCTCATCAAAGTGGTCCATTATGCCTGGGACAGGTTTCTGGATTCGTAGAAGCAAATGTTCCTGGTGAATATCACTTTACGCGAAGGGGTGAGATCATTAGATGCCCCTGGCATGGTTGGGAATTTGATCTTAAAAATGGCCAGTCATGTATTGAACCTGATCATACCCGAGTCAGGACATACAAAGTAACCGTAGAAGATCCAAACAGAGATTCTTCTTCTGTAGAGTTACCTTACAAAGCTGAAACTTATCCTGTAACTATTGATGATCAATATATATTTGTTGAGATTCCCTAGAAAAGAAAAGATAACCTTTTGTAAATAAGGATCTAGTTTTAGTGGGTATTTTTGTTAATAGCCTCAGTCCAGGATAATAATTTCTAGAGTAGACTTTTAAAATCAACTAAAAATAATGATAGGTGATGCATAGAGGAGAGTATTTCTCATGTGGAGATTAGCTGACCTGATAGTAATCGGACTTAACCTTGTTGTAATGGTTTGTATTGGTGTGTATTGCGCTAGGAAAAGTAAATCTTCAGATGCCTACTTTTTAGCTGGTCGAAATATGCCAGGTTGGGTTGTTGGGCTTTCAATGATGGCCACGATTGTCAGTTCAATGACTTTTCTGGCAACTCCAGGTTTTACTTTTTCGGAAAACTGGCGTTATGTGCCTCCCTTGTTTACTTATTTGTTAGCATCTATTCCGGGACTGTTTCTTTTTATGCCCCTTTTTCGAAAAGGAAATTTTCAATCAGCATACGAATATCTAGAAAAACGTTTTGGCACCTGGGCACGTTTGTATGCAGGAGCAGCCTTCGTGTTGTTTCAAATGTTTCGTCTCGGAGTGATTCTTTATGCTGTTTGTCTTCCCATTGAGACAATGACAGGGTTTTCTTTGCCCTGGATTATTGTAATTTTTGGGGTGTTGGTTGCTTCTTATACTATTGCTGGGGGGTTAGAAGCTGTCATTTGGACCGACATGATTCAAGGCTTTGCTCTAATTTTGGGGGGACTTATATGCCTCCCTATTATTTTTAATATGGTGCCAGGAGGCTTCGAACAAATAATTGGAGAGGCCTATGCAGATGGAAAGCTCTCGATTGGAAGTACAGCACTAAATTTTTCAGAAAAAACGGTTTGGATTATGGTTTTAATGCACCTGTTTCACTTTACCCAGTACATGTGTGTAAATCAAATGACGATTCAAAGATATGCTGCAATAAAGACAAGTAAAGAGGCGAAAAAGGGTATTGTTCTCAGTGCTGTGACTACAGTAATGGTATGGGTTTTCTTCAGCTTTATTGGTACTGCTCTTTATGTGCTTTACAAGCATTCCCCCAGGCCAGAGTTGGAGACAATGTTACCCGAACAGGTTTATCCATTTTTTATTTTAAGTCATGTGCCTGCTGGTGTTGCTGGATTTGTTATGTCCGGATTATTAGCTGCCGCTATGTCTACTCTAGATTCTAGTATTAATGCGTCAGCATCAGCAGTAACTACTGATTTTTATAGGAGATTGATTGCTCCTAGCAAGAGAGAACAACACTATGTAAGCTTTGGACGGTGGATATCGGGGGGTTTTGGAGTTGTCATGATTATGTTAGCGCTGGTCATTCACTTTACAAGAACCGAAACGTTACAAGATCTTCAAGCGACTTTGATTTCTGTTATGAGTGGAGGAT
Source organism: uncultured Acidobacteriota bacterium (assembly GCA_964462735.1). GTDB lineage: Bacteria > Acidobacteriota > Terriglobia > Versatilivoradales > Versatilivoraceae > JAKUNG01. The sequence goes on from CAYWYX010000059.1 coordinate 7,482, forward strand.
TACTAGGTCTGTTCCTGTTAGGATTTTTAACTAAGAGGGTTGATAGTAAATCTGCTTCTATAGCAACTATATGGACGGTGTTAGGTGTTTTTCTTTGGCTGTTTTTTGATAGTGAAATTGGAAGGCAAATTTCCCCAGGTATATCACATATTCTGCCAGACAAGTTCTGGATTATTGTTTTAGCTAATAGTTTTTTATTTTTGTTAGGAATAGGTATCAGTTGCCTGTCGGGAAGAAGAGCTCTCCGAGATCTAACTGACTTGACAGTTTGGACAAGGAATTCTGCAAATCAATAAAAGTCTAATTCTTCTAAATATTATGTTGTAATTAGGAATGTGTCCAGGTAGGAACCTGCAAAATTAGATTTAATTACGCTTATTCCACTTTCCGGTTGTCATTTTGTTTAGGATGGCTTCTTCACAAGTTTTACTTAGATTGAATTCCCCCTTTTCTTTTTTCGGTCTGCCTCCCAGAAGTCCATTAGCACGAGATGCAAGTGTTTTTCGTTCTGAAGATATAGAACCTCGACAAGCCGGACAGTAACAAATTAGTTGAATGTTGTGAATTGTACATTTCATTCTTTAATTATAACCTAACAAGTTAGGTTAATGTAAATGGGAAAGACACACTATATTTTTTAAAAGGTTCTTACAAGGCGTTACGGGTAGTTCATGCTTAGAGTTATAAAGCGAAGTCTTCGATGGAATAATCATCTGTGTTTTAAAGATCTGTATGGCAAACTTTGGACAATGAATTAGAGTAGGGTTGGTTTATAAAGTCGAGGCTGAGTATTTCACGTCTTTGACAAGGGGGTAAAGGGAGCGTCGGCAGTGTTGAAACTTAAAATTTGCTGGATTAGCTGTTGTAGCACCCGGGGTATCTACGATTATAGTGTGAGAAGCAATGGCTTCGTAGGCAGCTCTGGGAGCAACAACCCCTTTTGCGACTATGAGGTGTATATTTTCAGGAATAATAGCTAAAGCGTAAAGCTGTTCAAGGCTCCGAGGGGCACTGCGGAGAGTCGTTAGTACAACTAAATGTCCTTCAAGGGTTTGTATTACCGCAGTTAGACCCTGATCAAACAATCCATGACCGCCATGTCTGGGTTGGGTGTCAAAGGATCTCCCGTCCGAAATTAACCGTATTTTTCCTTTTATTCTTACAGGCTGACCGTGGTGATTATCTGTTTTTCCACCAACCAGTAGATCAATGGACTGGCGAACGCCCTTTTCTACGCAAGTTAGTACAGCCTCTGGGTCAAAAAGAACTACTAATGCATTTGAGGTTTTCTGGCAAATAATTTCAGACAAAAGAAATGTTGAGTCACCTGGGCCACCCCCTCCTACATTATCACCAACGTCCATAAGAACTATGGGTCCATCAATTTTTGAATGGGCCATGTGAACTGCCTGTTTAGCATTAGGAAGATCCCCGAGAAATTGTTGTCGTCTGTCCCAGGCTCTTTGAGCTAGCCATCGTGCAGCTTTTTTTGCCAGAGAAGGATTAGAATCTGAAATTGCCCAGAAAGAGGCACCCATATCCTTAACATCAGAATAATAGAAACCCATGGCAGTACTGGCAGATAAAATTCCTGGCCAATTCAGTACTGTTTCAAGGTCAGAGTAAAGTTGTTTAGAGGGAGCTTCATTTGTGTATTGCTTTGTAATGTTTATAAGTAAAGGAGGGCATTCAAGAGCCTGAACAGGATTAATCTCTTGATTAAGAATTCTCATTATTATGTTGCTACCTTCAATTCCACATTGACGTTGATCTAGATGGGGATTAGAACGGTATGAAATAAGGGCATGGGTTGCATTGATCATTTCAGGAGAGACATTAGCATGAAGATCAATTACCGAGACAATTGGGAGGCTCGGACCCGCTAAACGCCGAATGCGAGCTAAGAGCTCGCCATCTGCATCTGGAAAAGGTTCTGATACTGCAGCACCATGTAAAGCCAGGAGTAACCCATCCAGGGGAAGAGTGGCTTGAATGGATCCGATTAGGTCACTTGCTAGTTGTTCGAAGGATTCCTTTGACATAGGAGCTGAGGGGATACCGTAAGTAGCAAAAATAGGCACAGGTTCAAATCCAAACTGCTTGGCTCCTTCCAAAAATCCACCGAGTTGGTGGTGGGTACCTTCCCAACGATCCAACAGGCTTTTTCCAGTTGTATGACTAGTCTCTTTAAAATGTTGGTAGGGAGTGGGTATTGGGGAAAAGCTATTGGATTCATGAAGAAACCCAGCTATCCCAATCCGTTTCATTCTCATATCTCCTCTGATTTAGAACCTAAACTAGGTTAGTCGTTGAAAACCTGAATGTCTAATCGGACCACCAATGCGGGATTCGACGTCATCTTTTTCAATGGCTGTAGCTAATTCATAAAAGATGGGCTCTGCTGCTTTAGCATAGGCCTCAACATGGTAGGGTTCATGAGCAAGAGTTAAAGTTATATGAGGAGTTGCAAGGAACCCAGCCTTAAGCATTCTAACGGTAAATAATGTTTCCAGAGCCCTAACTTTTGGATGATTGAGAGAAAAACCACAAGATGCATTGTGTCCATCCACTGTTAGAGGAAGTTTATATTGGGTACCTAGTTTTAGCCAAACATCTTTCATTGATTGTCCAATGCGGTCGACGTGTCCAACTACATCAACCCGCATCATTTTCTTAATCGTAGCAACTGCAGCAGCGGGACCTACTCCTTCAGTCCAAAATGAACTAGAGATGAAAGATTCTTGAGCGGCTTGCATAGTTTCTTCATTTCCTATGATGGCACCCATAGGGTGTCCATTAGCCGTTGATTTTGCAAATACAGCTATATCAGGATTAACTCCATATTTGAGGTGTGCACCACCTACTACTAGTTTCCACCCAATAGATACCTCGTCAAAGATTAACTTAACACCATGTTCATTGCACAATTTTCGAATGGATGGAAGAAAGTCTGGGGCAGGATCTTCGCTTCTAGTAGGTTCCATAACAATAGCAGCTAAAGGTTCTGGAGCAGAATCAAATATTTGTTCTAGTTCTTGGAGTTCCCCGTAGCGAAAAGGGAAAGTGGTGCCGCCAAGTCTGGAGGGTACCCCAGCTGGGTCAATTCCTTTTAAAAGGTGGTCGTTTAGTTTTTGATTATGTTCTGTTCCTATATTTGTAGCAATGTACCAATCATGCCATCCATGATAACCACAGATTGCGACGTTTTGTCTTTGAGTTGCTGCGCGTGCAATTCGAACAGCCACTGTTAATGATTCTCCTCCAGCCCGTGTGAAACGAGCATTATCAGCCCAAGGATGCAACTGCAAAAGAAGCCGAGCTACCTCCATTTCCTCAGGCACATTGAGTGAGCACATAGAACCGTGTTGGACTCGCCTAATTACAGCTGCAGTTACATCTGGATCTGCATACCCCAACATAGTCGAGCCAATTCCATTAACGCTAAAATCCGTATAATGCTGACCATCCATATCGATGATTGAGCATCCTCGGGCTTCTTTGTAATATACAGGCCATTGATCAGGAGCCCATAACTCAGGTCGTTTACTCAGCAGTTGCGTTCCGCCAGGAATGATTTTCTTTGCTTCAATATACAAATTTTGGCCACGTCCAATTTCTTGTTCTTCAATTTTAAATAACTGATAAGCATTTTGAAAAAAAATCCGTTCAATATCTGTGTCAATCAGATTCATTCGCTGACACCCCTGTTTAAGTGCTAATATACTCTCTAGTCCTAACACGGTATTATTTCCAAAAGCTGCTGTTGACCAGTCCACGTTACCCTGACCAAGCCAAAGAAATCCATCAGCAGTGCTAACTGCTCGACCTCGGAGCATAGAAATGGGAAAATCCGTACCAAATAAAAGTCTTGATGGCCCAAATATTTTAAGTATCTCTTCAACAGGTTGAGGTTCACAAATAGCTGAGTTGTCAAAGAAGATATTTTCAAGTCCACGCAGAGAATCAAGTCCTTCCAGGATATGCCCAGAGTTAAAGCTGCGAGCACAGTGGGCAAGAATAAGATTTGCATTAGGATAACGCAGGCAATGTTCACGGATGTATTGTTGATTAAGGGTATCAGCTATTGCTCTGGGTTTAACCATGTGCAGCATGATTACTAGTCTGTTTTTGTCAGCAATTTCCCAAGTCCAGTCCGGCAGAAATTCTTCAATCTCAGCATTGTATGGGTCATCACGATCGGCATAAGTTAGGTAAACTTTTATTCCAACAAAACCTTGATCAGTAATTTGCTGATTAACTTGGTCTGGGTCATCTTTTGGATGAATCAATAACAAAGCTCTAAGTTTATCGGATTGTGACACTTGTTCTGCTACAAATTCATTAGCTGCCCTCATATTTACTTCTTTTCGAGGCATTGCAAAAAACAATCCTCCTTGTGGAGCGCGGTCACCCATCAACATTTTGAGGTGTTTTTGGTAGGCAGCCCATCCGCCTGGATTTGGACGATATTCTAGGTAATTATCATTAAGTGTGTTTCCTAGATGTGAGTTTTCATAGAAATGGGCATGGGAGTCAAAAGATTCTGTCGGAATAAAATTCCGTAGATGACGATTAAAAAATTCTACATCATCATTAGTCACGGTAAAATCATTCAGGTTGTTAGCTGGGTGGAGTTTTTCTGTGATTCCATCTTTCATAGGGAGGTTCTCCAAGGATCATGCAACGACAAGATTGAAAAAAGTTAAACTTTCTATAATAATTCCAACAGACTTTCCTATTATTGGTTTATAAGATGTTCAACCACTAGGGAATTAAAGTTGAATACCTGTGCATTATAAGTTCTGATTACAGAGATTGTCTAGTTGACAAAATTAAGTTTAATTTTTAAATGTGTTTTCATTATGAAAATAGTAGTTGTCTAAAATTAAGAACCGTTGCACTTTGCAAGGTTCCCAGAATGTAGCTAAGAAAATTATATGAGGAGTTCCATCATGATTAAAAAGAAAGTAATGATTCTAAGAAGCTTTACTTTATGTTGTATTCTCTGGAGTATGGCTTGTCAACAGTCCACCGAAGTTGAAAGTCCTCCACCGTCTTTACCTTTTAGTCAGTCGATAGAAGTTGGTGACTTACTTTATCTTTCAGGTCAAGTAGGTTTGAATCCAACAACTAAAGAGTTGGCTTCCGGCATTGAAGCAGAAACTAAAGTGACAATGGAGAATCTAGACCGAGAGTTAAAAGCTAAGGGATATGGATTTTCTGATGTAGTAGCTACTCATGTGTGGATGACAGATCTTAGCAAAATAGGTGTAATGAGTCAGGTGTACCGATCATTTTTTAAAACCAAGGATTTACCTACACGAACAACTGTTGGTATTGCTAAGTTAGCAATTGGGGCAAGTATCGAAATTGCAATGGTGGCAATGCGGGGAGAAAAAAAGGCTATTTATCCTCCTGAAATTAAGCCCGATGAATGGAAATTACCATTTACCCCAGGTATTCTGTGTGGGGACTACTTATTTGTTTCCGGACAGGCTGGCACGTCAGGAGGAAAATTGGTAGAAGGAGATATTAAGGTTCAAGTGAGTCAAACCCTGACAAATATTGAAAACATCTTAAAGGCAGGGGATATGGACTTTTCTAATGTAGTTTCTACAGAAGTTTTCATGTCAAGTGGTGAATTTTTTGGACCAATGAGTGAAGTTTATGTGTCGAAGGTTCCTGACCCTAAACCAGCTAGAGTTCCAATCCTCGTCTCAAATATTCCTTTAAATTCTCCTGTAGAGATTACAATGATTGCCAGCCGAAAACAAAAAGAGCCGGTCCTTCCAGAAGGCATGCCACCAAGTGGAGCTTATAGTCGAGGACTTAAGGTAGGCAACACTATCTATATTGCAGGAGTATTTAGTGGAAAGGAAACAGTTGCAGACCGTGTAACTGATTGTTTGGGTCGAGTTAAACAAATTCTAGAGGCTGGGGACTTTAGTCTTAAAAACGTTGTTGAAGTCCGTGTATACCTAAGCGATATGGCTGATTATGCAGAGATGAACAATGCATATAGAAGTTATTTCCCTGAAAGTCCTCCGACAAGAGCCACACTGGGAGTAGCTGAACTTCCTGGAACCAACAAGATTGGAATGCAATTTGTGGCAGTTAAGAAGGGGGATTAATCAGAAGGAATAACAGGCAAAATAAAATGTGACGGATAAGTATTAGAATGGTAAATAGTCTGATTAGCTGCTTGAGGCTTTTGGTGTAAACCAAAAGCCTCCCCTGTATTCAGGTTACGATTAAATTGGGGGAAGTGGCTACTAGTTACATCTAACCGGATACGGTGACCTTTGAGAAATAGGTTACTGGTATCTACCAAATCAATCATCAGTTCATAGATTTTTCCTGGATCGAGCGTTTTAGGTTGATCAAGACTCTTTCTGTACCGGGTGCGGAGAAGTCCTTCAGCCACATTAATGGCCGTTCCATCAGGATAGACATCTATTAGTTTTGCCACAAAATCAGTCTCTGTTGAACTGGAAGAGGCATAGAGTTTTAGTTTTATAGGCCCTGTTACCTCTAGAGATTCTTGTAGAAAATCAGAAGTATAGACAAGGACGTCGTGGCGCTGTTCAATAGATTGCTGGTCCACAGGGCCAGCTC
>CAYWYX010000060.1:0-8904 GCA_964462735.1 uncultured Acidobacteriota bacterium
ATCGACCGTTTGCGGGACTCTTGAAAGATCTTAAACAAAGAGGACTGCTGGATGAAACCTTGGTGATATGGGGTGGCGAATTCGGTCGTACTGCAGATAATACGATGAGCTTTTTCAGTTCCAACCCTGGCCGGGACCACAATAAAGAGGCTATGGTGATGTGGTTTGCTGGTGGAGGAATAAAAGGAGGGACGGTTGTTGGTAATACTGATGAGCTAGGGATTAAAGCCGTTGAAAATGTCTATCACCTCCACGACCTCCATGCTACGATTCTCCGTTTAATGGGATTAGATGATATGCGGTTGACTTATTATCATGCCGGTCGTTTTAAACGTCTAACCGATCTTGGAGGAAAAGTCATTAAAGAAATTTTGGTATAAGCCTACCATTCCTCTCTTAAATAGTGTTTGCCCTGCCTATTGAGTTTGAAGCTAAATCGCTAACGAATTCTTTTTCAAATGCCATCAATTTTTCGAACCTAGAAAACAAAACCATAGCTTGGAGGGTTAAACGATTTTCTAATTACCTGCTAGGTAAGGTTTTAAGAAAGTTTTTGTTTATTGGTGTTATTGACTTCGACAGGTAGGATTATCTCAACAGTGAGACCACCACGTGGGTCATTGAAAGCCTTAACAGCTCCACCATGGAGCTTTACCGCCCTTTCTGTAATAGCTAAACCCAATCCTACTCCTCCAGTCTCCCGATCGCGTGCCTCAGCAACTCGATAAAAAGGACGAAAGAGTTTACTTAATTCTGATTCTGGAACACCTTTTCCATGATCACTAATCCGAACTACTATTTCAGACGAATCGTTTTGTGTGTAATCAAGTGTGATTTCCACATCAGTTCCAGTTGCTGTGTAGTAGACACCATTTCGAACAATGTTTTCTATGGCGCTTTGTAAGAGTTCATGATTTCCATTTACAGTGCAAGAGATGCAGGTCAAAATCTTAACATTTCGTTCTATGCTCTTGGCTTCGAATGCAGCATCGGAAACAACTTTCCTTACAATTTCAGTGAGATTTACTTTTTCTCTCCGAAGAATCTCTTTGTTCCCTTCCATTTGATTGAGGGTTAACAAGTGACTAATGAGATTATTAAGCCGATCGGCTTCTAGACCGATTCGAGTCAATTCTTCTTTACCTTTTTGATTAGGTTGTTGGCGAACTAGTTCCAATGCTACCTTCAGGCGAGCTAGGGGTGATCTCAGTTCATGAGAAATATCACTTAAAAGGCGTTGTTGAGCCACTACCATCGTCTGAATTTTCTCAGCCATGAGGTTAAAATCACGACCAAGATTTGCCAATTCATCCCTCCGTCGCCCTTGACTAGTGACCCGGGCAGACAAGTTCCCTTGAGTCAATTTTTGGGTGGCGGAGCGAAGCTGAACTAACGGAGCTGTTAAGTAGCGAGCAAGGGCATAACATACAATTCCAGCTGTCAGAAAAACAGCTAATAAACGAAATATCTGAGTTGAAGGTTTAGTACGGGGAATTCCTAGGAGGCTTAAGAAAAAATGTGGAGGTCTTTGATCTTTCTGGAGTCCTGGAAAATCTGGTCCTGTAACCTGTCCAACTAAAGTTAAACGTTTTCCTTGAGGGGAGATTATGCTTTCTCCCACTATATATTGATTATCTAATCGTTTTATTTCACGTTGGCCACTTCTGATTACCTGTTGAGCTAGATCTTTTATTTGATCAGATAAGGTAGATCCAGCAATCAGTTGACCCTCTTGATTGAACAAAGATACGTTCATTTGATCGTTTTGATTAACTTGTTGGACATAAGTAGTCAGAGCTGATATTTCATTGTACTCAAAAAGATCAGACAAGTTTAACTCTGAGGGTTCGTCAGTTTGGTATGAGTCAGAGGTTATTTGATCTGGTGTTTGATTATCTTCAAAAAGGTCATCCAGGGTCAGATCTACTGTTTCATTATTTTCTAAAAGGTCAGTGGCCGTTTGAATTACTGCAGCCATTGCAGTTTCCATCCACACCCGACTACTGCGTTCTGCACGTTCCCTCATAGTTGTGTATGTTGAAAAATAGAGGGCTAAACCTACAAGCGCCATGGCAAGCCAAAACCATAGAAATATTTTTAAATAAAGACTCTGGATCATCATTGAGACTGAATAGAAATTAAGTGGCCTAAAATCTGTATCTGTAGATAGATCACTTATTTAATTAACATTTACATTTTGATAAATGTATCCAACTCCACGGACTGTTTTGATTCTTTCATCTCCATCTATGTGTGAACCCAATTTCTTTCTTAAATTACTAACATGTGTATCAAGACTGCGGTCAAAGGGATCTAATTCTCGATCTAAGACGGTTTTAAATAGTGTTTCTCGAGTTACAACATTGCCAGATTCTTTTAGCAATATTTCTAATAGGTTAAACTCTAGGGCTGTGAGATCTAGTAAATTACCACCTTTCTTGATTTTCCAGGTATTCTTATCTAATTCAATATCACCGACGGTTAGCAATGGATAAGATGGATTTTCCTTGTCCTGCTGATACTGCGGCTGAGATCTCCGAAGGATCGCTCGAATTCTAGCGACCAGCTCATGGGGATTGAATGGTTTGGAGAGATAATCATCGGCACCAATCTCAAGGCTAACAATCCGTTTTGTGTCTTCAGTGCGTGCCGACAACATTAATACTGGAACTTGCGATTTAATTCGAATTTGACGCAAAACATCAAATCCATTAATCCCGGGCAGCATAATATCAAGGATGATGAGAGCATATTCTCCAGAAAGTGATCGACGAATTCCCTGTTTACCGTCATTCACGGTATCAACCTGAAATCCCTCAATTGTTAGGTACTTTGTTACTAGAGAACAGAGTTCGCTATCATCATCCACTACAAGTAAACGATTCAAATGAATCCCCCAAACCTAGAATTTCATGAAAGTACTATCAAATTCAGTTCTAGTTAAGTTTACACAACTGAAATTTAAACCACCGCAGACTTATGAACAGTATCCACCGTCAAGAATTATATTTTGTCCAGTGATATAGCGGGAAGCCTCAGAAGCAAGAAAGAGAATTACACCTTTTATATCATCATACTCTGCCATTCTCTCTAGGAAGACGCGGCGATTATACTGAGAGAGAAAGGGTTCTGTAGCCACCTCAGGATTGTATCCTCCAGGTGAAATAGCATTTACCCTAACACCGCTGGGACCAGCCCAGGCAGCAAGGTACTTGGTAAGGCCTACTAGTCCATGTTTGTGGAACTGATAATCAGGTGGAGTTGTCATATCTGTGCCAGCATAATTGCTAAAGTCTGGAGCAACGACACCTTGAACAGAACCAATATTGATTATTGTTCCTTTCTTTCTTTTGATCATTGGATCAAGAAAAGCTCTTGAAATTGCAAAAAGCCCAGTCGAATTAACATCCATAGATTTTCGCCAATCCTCGAGAGAGCCATTGTAGTTTAGCATTGAACGGCCCACTGAATTATTAACTAAAATATCTACTGAACCATGTTGTTCTAATGTCCTCTCACTGAAGGCCAAAATTGAGTCTTCACTGGCTTGATCGTAACCATCACCTTTAGCCTCAAAACCACGTTTGACCAATTTGCTGGCCCATTCTTCACATCGAGACTTGTTGCGGGAGGCGATAATTACAAAAGCCCCGGCTTCAGCTAAGGCTTCTGACATTGGAGTTCCATAGAGTCCGGTTCCACCAGTTACGATAGCAGTGCATCCGGAAAGATCAAATAAATCTCGAACATGCATAGTACTTTTCCTCACAAATGTTAATTTCTAAAATTGATAGGATTAATTATTCATGATCAATATCTATAATACCCCTACTATATACCTGTGTCTAAAACTTTAATAGGAAAGGGAATAAGATAATAAATCTATAGGAAAACTAGAAAGCGTTGGCAACTTTAAGTGGATCTGATTAGTACGAGTATCACTGAGAGAGTGAGAATACTAGCAAGTGTCGAAAAAAGGACTGCCCGAGAAATGAACCCAATATTACCGCCGAATTCTCTAGCAAACACGATTGGCATGATAGCAGTTGGCATACTTGCTTGGAGCAACACAACCTGGCCTAACAATCCTGTCAGTCCTATGATGGAAGCCACAGTCCAAGCCCACAAGGGTCCTACTATTAACCGAAGAATCACAACACCCAATACGTCCGAGTGATTCATCCTAATGGGAATTCGTCCTAATTCCATTCCAATAGTAATTAGTACTACCGGGATTCCAGCTTTGCCTAAAATGTCAATGGGCTCAAAAACAGAAGAAGGTAGGGAAAAGTTAAAAATTCTAAAAAGTAATGCCACAAGAATAGCATAGGGAATTGGCATTTTTAAGAGCCTACGAAGGGATTGTCCCGTACTTTGTACACCTCTAACCGCTAGAAGCAATCCACAGACATTGTGAGGCAATGAGTTCGTAGCGACAAGAATAGCGGCTAAACTCAATCCTTTTTCACCGAATGCAAATAGAACGAACGGAAAACCTAAAGTTACAGCATTGAAAAAGGTTGCTGCCATGATGGTTGCTGCAGTGGTAGGACGATCCATTCGACAGATTCTTGCATAAATGTAACTTAACAACCCCATTCCTCCCATCACTAGGAAAACAAATAAGATAACTTGAGTAGTTTGCTCAAGAGTGATTTCTACTTTCATTAGAGAAGAGAAGAGTAGAGCAGGAGAAAGAATGTAAAGACACAATCGACTTAAAGTGCGGAGTTCAAAGTGTAATAACCGATCGGTGATTACACCAAGTCCAACAAAAAAGATAGGAGCCAAAAGGGCATCAACAAAAGCCCGAAAAACTTGAAATAGAAAAGATATGATCATAGATGAGAAGACAAAGACTTAAACTTGACTTCTTCAGTTTCTAGCTGAAGCCATATTTTAGAGTAACATCGAATTAATTCATGAAGAACTATCGACTGCTGAGAGGGATAGTTGGTGACACTGCAGTTGGTCTGAGAATATGTACTGGCATAATGTCAGGAGTATGCCAAATAAATAACCTGCCATCTTGATCTCCAGCGACAACTGTTTTACCATCGGCACTAACCACAGAAGTATGTACGAAAGTAGATATACCTCTTAATCGTTGTTGACCGCGTCGAACAGTAGGATCCCCTGAACTAGCCAATAGTTGGTCAGTCTTGCCAATAAAACTTAAAGAGGTGATTTCTTTTTCGTAGCCCTCGATTGTTTCTTTCTGTTCACCAGTTTCAGTGTCCCAGAGTTTGATTACACCGTCAGCCCCACAACTAGCTAATACTTTACCATCAGCTTTCCAAGTCACATCTAGTACATGATGCGAATGTCCTTCATAGAGGTGAACTAACTGACTAGTACTAACGTCAAAAATTTTTGCCAAACGATCAGTAGATGCAGTAGCTAAAAATTTCCCGTCAGGGGAAAATTCCAGACCCATTATAGTATCACTATGAGGATCAGAGATCTCTTTCACTAGCTTGGCATTTTCAACACTCCAAATCTTAAGCTCTCCAGCACGAGAACTTTCGCCACTTCCTGTGGCTAAGAGTTTGCCGTCAGGGCTAAAGGCTAATGCTGTTACTCTTCCAATTATTTTTGAAGGGTCCTCAACGTTTCCAATGACCCTATCTAGAACTAGATTAGGGTTTTCTTGTCTGTTCGAGCGCCAAAACTTAATTGTTCGGTAGCCTCCAGATATCAAGAGATTTCCCTTAGGACTGAAGGCTAAGGAATAAACTAAGTCGTGATGAGCTGTCTTAGATCCGGTAGGGGATTTAATCCGATTCAATAGATCAGGGTCAACAAGACGTTGGACTATGCGACCCGAAATTAGATGATAGAGAAAAATTTGATTCGATCGTCCACAAGCTACATACTGACTATCAGGTGTAATAGCAGCACTATAAATTGGAGTTACGGTTGAAGGAAGGGATTTCCATTTAACCTGAGACTGGGTGAACAGACTATCATTATCTGCACCCAAAGCACCCTGATCAATCCAATTTTTAAGCAGTTTGAGTTCCTCAGGAGTCATTGGGGTAGGTTGGATGTCATTACCAAGAGGAGGCATAAATGGTTCATCAAGATGGGCCGCCACGCGAAACAGTTTGCTAGCATCAGCATTTCCTGGAGTGACAATGGAACTTTGAGGGGTTCCTGCTAGAATCGTTTCGCTATTTTCTAAAACAACATTTCCAAGGGCCAAGGATTTACTATGACATGCTAGGCACTTAGTTTGGAAGATAGACAGTATATTTTTTTCAAAGTGTAGAGGTTTATTTTGTTCAATTTTTAATAACTTACTTTTTTGAGCGGTAGCGAAGTTGATGAAGCCACAAACACAAATCAAAGCTAAGGTAATAAATGAAGTTAGTTGTCGACAGAATTCGTGGACTTGTTCGAAAAGATTATCAGGACGTTTCTTCATTGACGGTTCTTAAGAGAAACTTCGTTATTCTGCAAGTTTTTTTCAGGGATTACTTGGATTTTTATTGGTTTTTCTACTTTTAGTTCACGATTATTAAGTTTGATTATTACCTGAAGTTTGCAGTGATAGTTTCCAGGTTTCACATCTGGAGAAACTTGAATTAGAAGGGGTTTAGTAGTCTTTCCCTTTGGGATAGAAATGGATTCAGCTTCGATTCCTACCAAGTGTGTTGGAACCTCAAAGGTAACTTCTACCGGTTCAACATAATCAAACAATCGCTTAATAGATATGGGGACTTCTAGGCTATCTCCCGGAGAAATTTGTTTAACTGGTTGTTCTGCAACTATGGATATGGGTGCAGGATGGATAATCAGATCTAAAGACTGGGAGTAAGAAACAACTCTTACAGAGCGGGGTTTGGCCCGCTCTGTAACTAAGCGTAGACGATTTTCAGCTTTTCTTCGAGCCCGTTCAGCTATCAGTAAGGATTTTTCTAAGTTAATGATCGATTTAGTAGATTTTTGTCCTAACTTAACAGTTGCTGCAGCTTTAATTTTTTGCCTGTTTACAAATTGTTCGATCCGGACCATTTCTTGATGGGCCAAACTAACCGCCTCTGGCTGATTTCGATAGGTAAGCTGACCGAAAGCTACAACTGAAAATGTATATCTTCCTGGTTTAATATTTCGCCCTCCCCTGAGTTTGAATTTTACAATCCCTTTGTTAGTTTTTTCATCAAGTTTAAGTTTGGAGGTACTATCTCGTATACCGGGCAGATCTCTTAATCGAAGGTTTAATTCTCCTTTTAAGCCAGAACGATTAACAATCTTAATAGGTATTGCTAATTCGCCTTCAAGAGCAATTTCCCACAATTGTTTCTCTATTTTGATTTCTGGTAATTTAGGCGCTATTTCATTACCTCTAACACCCAGGGTGAGGTTACGGACAACACGGGACTGAATGGTACCTGTTCTAAGAGCTCCTGTCTGCCATACTAAAGAAGCATGGTGGGCTTTACGCACAACTTTTTTCCCATTAATTATTCCTGTGCCAGTTACTTGAATTGATCCATGCCAACTGGGAACATTCGAAGCAGCCTCAAAAATTAAAAATGTTCCTGTACTTTTAGCAGGGATTGTTGCTTCATTGAAACCAATTCCTGGGGGCAACCCTTCGACTTTAAGTTTAATCTTGTCATCAAACCCATCACGACGTATTGCTAGGACGTTCATTCTTGTCTTGCCACCTCGTCGAAGTGAAGGTTCCCAAATATTAGAGTCATCATTGCCACCGCCAGGATCATCAGCGACCACTAAAAGCCGAAAATCTGGAGAGGATTCTCTAATAGAAAGCCGGTAGAGATGGGAAGGCCGACTATTCTGACTTGCTGAAAAATCATGAATTTTTAAAAGATATAGGCCATCCTGTTCAGCTTTAAATGAAAATAATGGATCTCGTGTTCCAGGACTGTACATTTTGTCTCCTAGATTAGAGTTCCAGTCATCTGAATTAACTACTAATTCAGTTTTTTCCTCTCCATAAAAATCTTTCAAAATCCTATAGATACTGACTGATGGATCTGTAGAGAGTCCCATACGATGTGAAAACACCTCTATCCAGTAGAGATGATCTTTCTTAGCTTCAAAAATTATCCAATCTATATCTTTATTAGGAAAAAACTGACCATTAATTTCACAAGGAAGGGTAACTTTTTGTGCCTGAGATTTCTTGTTGTTAGGCTCATTTTCTAAAATAACAGGTGCGGTAGCAACTTGCAGGCTAAATGAATTAGAAGTGCCTTTGGAAGAAATAATTTGGTGGTCTTTCGCATCAATCACGATTTGATTGGGCTTCAACAGAGAAAGTAACGGTGTCTGTTCAGATTTATTGGGAATAGAAATTTCAACTTTTTTTTCTTCAAGCGGCACACCGTTACTATTTATGATAGATGAGGGTACGCTTCCAGGGAGGTTTTGCCCATAAACTACATATTGCTGCCGAGTTCCGGGCAGTCCTGCTGGAGGAAAAATATATTCGATATGAGGTTGGATTCCAATAGATAACCTGTAAGAGTATTCTGGTCCTCCCCTATAAAGATAGTCATAAATTTTGACGGTATAAATTCCATTCATCGGGACTAAGAAATCAATAAATGGGTCAAGGCGGTAAGTATCCCGATTGCTTTGTAGTTCTTTTCCAGATGCATCATACACTGAAAGGGTAGCGTCTATTTTTGAATCAATACGCCGTCCCCATCCTTCAATGATGATGCGCTGTCCTTTTTTTCCTTTAAATTTGAAGTAATCCCCAGTATCTTCTGTAGCTTGTCCATTAACGGTTGTTCCTAGGGGAATTTCTATAGCTGTTGAATGTGAGTTAGGAGAGGATGTTATTTGTTTTTCGTCTTGATCACCTACAAAAAAAGCACGGGCATTGGAGATTCCATATCGACCAACTATTCTGACCTCATAAATTCC
>CAYWYX010000060.1:9004-14027 GCA_964462735.1 uncultured Acidobacteriota bacterium
AAACAGAAAACCAGTGTGATAAAGATTCCACAGGTTTTCTCACGGTTTTTAATTAATTTGGCTGATAACCACATTTAAAAATATGCCAGTAACCTTTAATTTTGGTACTTCCATGTGCTGTAGCTATTTTTTGTGTAACTACATTTACTCCGTTGATACTCTTTGATACTCAAAACTTAGGCTTCCTAGTAACTAAACAACAGTCAAATAGGAAAACCATCACATTCAGTGATTAAAAAGAAATTCTTTTGAATTAATCAAAGCCCAGAGAGTATCTTGATATCCTATTCGTACTTGATCTTGCAGGGTTGTTGTTTTGTCAGAAGAACGTCGTTTAAAATCAATATAATCCAGAAACACTTTCAATTCGTTATTATCAGGCTGACGTGAGTAGACCCAAGAGTAGAGCTCTCTTACCTTTTCTTCGTCAGTGAGGCTTTTGTCATTAGCCAGCACCACTGCCCTGCCTTTAGGGTTACTAATCTTCTTGTAAATCATTGGAGAATTTATTAGGTGTAGACTCTGAGCGAGATTGGCATCATTAGTCCGTTCTGATTCCGACGCACTGTCATTGTTTGGTCTACCAAACAGTGATAAAAAATAAGAGTCAGAGTTGAAACTGTCGTCGGGTAGCTGGATAGCTCGGATGCCCTCTGGTTGACCAGGAAATATTGTATTTACATTAGTAACCTGATCGATCGCATCTAACAAAACTTCAGCGGTTAAACGTTTGGCATAGTAACGGGAAAAAGTTTGACTATCTTTAGAGTTATACTTGTTGGGGAGGGAACTTCGTTGATAGGTTTGTGACTCACATATGGTATAGATCAAATTTTTAAGATCATATCCATTATCAATAAAATGTTTAGCAAGAGCATCAAGTAATTCTGGATTTGTTGGTGGGTTAGTTATTCTCATATCATCTTCAGGCTCTACCAGTCCGCGTCCTAGGAAGTGTTTCCAGTACCGATTTACAAGCATTCGTGCGAAGAAAGGATTGTCTTTTTGAGCCATCCAATCAGCTAGAGAAACCCTGGGATCCTGATCAGGTGGAATATCGATGACTCCTGTTCCTAATCCTGTAGCTCTTACGGGAAGTTTAGTTTTAGGATTAATTGTGGCAGGAATACCAGGTTGATGAAAAATTATTTCTTCTCCAGATTGACTTCCAGGTTTTCGACCCATTTGTGAGAAAAAAGCCGCAAAACCATAGTAGTCTTGTTGACTCCATTTTTCAAAAGGATGGTGATGACATTGAGCACATTGTAGTCTTACACCAAGGAAGATTTGAGCGACGTCCTGAACCTGATCTTCTTGATTCTTAACTTCTCTAAACCAAGTGACCGCGGGTGATCGAGCAATATCACCAGAGGCGGTAATAATTTCCTTAGCAAAACGATCATAAGACTTGTTTTCTTGAAAGCTTTGTCGGATCCATGAATGGAGAAGAAAATTACCTCGCATTGAATTATTAGTACGGCGTTTATTACGAAGAATTGCGTTCCACTTGTTAGCAAAATAATCAGAATATCCAGGACTCTCTAAAAGAGAATGAATCCATTTTTCACGTTTTTTAGGATCGGAATTTTCAAGAAACTTCTTGGTTTCTGTGGGAGTTGGCAACCGACCTGTAATGTCTATTGAGGCTCTGCGAACAAAGGTAGCGTCATCACAGGGTTGAGATGATGAAAGCTCAAGTGTTTTTAGAGTTTTTTGAACTAACTCATCTATGAAATTTTTTACAATGAGTTTTTTCTCAATTGGAGCACCGTGCGGAATGGTTGCCCGAAATACTGTTACTTGGTCTTGAAATCGAATCATTACAGCTACTTGCCCTGCAGTTTTCCCTAATTCTACTAAGCCTGTTTTACTAACTTCAGCCATCTCTTTTTCATTCGATTCGTACTGTACCAGACGGGTTACATCCTTGGTAGAACCGTCAGTATAAATTGCTGTAACTCCAAGCTGTTGTTCTTGTTTTTGGGACATTAGACGATGAGTGGGTGAAACTATGATTTTTGTAACTTTTGGATCACCAATTTCCCCAAAAGGCATTCCTTGTTTGATCCAACGTGAGAGTAACTCAAAGGTTGGAGAATCATGGTCAATCCGACTACCACCTCCATGGGGAACGATGCCTGCCGCTTTAAGCAGCAGAAGGCTTTGGTCAGGTGCTGCTGGGGAAAGGCGTCTTCCCTTTCCTTCAATCACTAGATGTTCAAAATCTTCTTTAGGTTCAAAACCAAGCAGAGAAAGTCTAAATCCATTTTGACCAGATGCTTTACCATGGCAACCCCCACTATTGCATCCCAACTTCGTAAAAATAGGTACGATCTGGTTAGTAAAATTAATCCGTCTTGACTTAGTTGTGTCTCTTATGTCTAGTTTGGTTTTAGACTCTAAACCATTTGGTCCTTTTACTATAATTTTAACCACACCATTAAGGAAAGGAGTGATGTAACCGTTTTCATCAATTTTGATTAACCCAGCAGGAACAGATTGATATTTCACTTGTCGAGTATAATCGGCTAGTTTCCCATTATCCATCAGACCTGTTACCAGTAATTGCAGTCTGGATTCTCGTCCATGAAGAACAAATCCTTTGTCTGGATTTTCTGAATTCAGGTGAATAGTTTCAATCGTTAATTTTTTTAATTGATTATCATCGGGAGCGGTATCTGGTTGGAGGGTACTTTCTCCCGCAAAAACGGTTAAAGGTACCAAAATCATACCAGCCACTCTGAGAAGAGTTGCTCGAGAAAAGACCACGATCCTAATCCCCACTTTTAGGTGACTTCTGGAATTGGATTATAGCCATCGACAAGGTAATGAGGTCGGTCAGCTAAATCTTTTATCTGTGTTTTGTTCGGATCAATTCCTAGGTTATGGTAAAGCGTGGAAAATACTTCCTGAACGTGAACAGGTCTTTCTTTGGGCTCTTCACCTAGTCGATTAGTAGAACCAATCGCTTGTCCAGCTCGCATGCCGCCGCCAGCTAAAAGGGCGCAAGAAACACGAGGCCAATGATCCCGTCCACCTTCTTTGTTAATTTTGGGAGTACGACCAAACTCACCCCAAGCGACAACCGAAACATCCTTGTCAAGTCCACGTTGATGAAGATCTTCAACCAGGGCACTAATACCTTGATCAAAGGGAGGAATATAACGGCGTCCATTCCAGAAATTTTTTCCGTGCCAATCCCAATAGCCAAAACTTAGAGTAACACAACGAACGCCAGCTTCTACTAGTCGCCGAGCTACAAGGAACTGATCCATATGCATCGGAGCAGCATCCCGTTCTGGTCGTGCTGAACCTCTGCCATAGCGATCACGAAGTTTAGGGTCTTCTTGCTCTACATCCAAAGCTTTAAGTAATTTACTGGAAGTTAAAACATCAAAAGCCTGTTCGTTAAAACTGTCCATACCTTTCATTAAACCACTTCCATCCACGTCACGTCGAAAAGAATCAAAGCTTTGCAGCAATTGTCTTCGATCAGCCAGTCTATCCAAACTAACACCATTAAGAGTCATGTCATACCGGATGTCTCCTGCTGGTTTAAACGGAGTGTGAGCTACTCCTAAAAAGCTATTACGACCAAAGTTATACTCCCCATGTTTTGACTTATGAGATAGGTTGACATAGGCAGGTACTGCAGGATGGGTCGGTCCCTTGATTTTAGAAAGAACTGATCCCAATTCCGGCCAACCTCCTGGGGGAGGGGTACCTCTGTTCTCACTGATACGACCTGTCATACACTGATAGGAAGAGTGTGAATTTTCAGCTCCAACCAGACTACGCACTAATACAAGTTTATCCATGATCTTGGCCATACGAGGGAGATGTTCACAAATTTCTATACCAGGAACATTAGTCTTAATAGGGCTAAATTCCCCGCGAATTTCTGATGGAGCATCTGTTTTAATTTCATACATATCCTGATGAGGAGGTCCTCCAGGTAAATAAATCATGATGATTGCTTTACCAGATTTTCCTAGGGTAGAATTTTTTTCTGCTTGTAATAATTGGGGCATTGTTAGCCCACCCATTCCTAAGGCACCAATCTGAATGAAGTTTCGGCGGGAAATACCATCACACATTCTATTATTAGCCCCGTAAATAGTGAGCATTTGTTATATCCTCCTCTTTTTCTTTTTACCTAGAAATACAGCCCTAATTTACCATTTTGGGACTAGTAATGTAAAGCAATCATCATGAAAATTTAAACTTACTACTATCACTTTTTAGCTTTTTAAAAATGTTAGTTAGGTTCTAGATCACTTCTGGTAATGCTTTATAATCGTCAAGAAGATAGTGGGGACGATTAGCTAGATCAAGAAGCTGAGTTTTTTGGATGTCAATGCCCAGGTTATGGTATAGCGTAGCAAAAACCTCTTGGAAATGGATTGGGCGCTCTTTAGGTTCCTCCCCCAACCGATTAGTGGTACCAATTGCCTGTCCAGTTCGCATTCCTCCGCCAGCGAGTAGAGCAGAGGAAACACGAGGCCAATGATCACGGCCCCCTGCATTGTTGATTTTAGGAGTACGACCAAATTCCCCCCAAGCAATTACAGTTACATCCTTGTCAAGTCCTCGCTGATGGAGATCCTCTACTAACGCACTAATTCCCTGATCAAATGGGGGTAGGTTATCCCGACCTCTCTTGAAATTTCCGCTGTGCCAATCCCAGAAACTAAAACTGACAGTAACACAACGGACGCCAGCTTCAACCAGTCTGCGTGCCAGAAGAAACTGTCCCATGAGTCTAGGTGCAGCATCACCTTGATGTTGAGGTGTTCCTTCCCCATAACGTTCTCGGGTTCGCCGGTCTTCTTTTTGGAGGTCTAAAGCTTCCAGAAGACGGCTGGAGGTTAGGACGTCAAATGCTTGTTCATTAAATGCGTCCATTCCTTTCATTGATCCACTTTGGTCTGCATCTCTGCGAAACTGATCAAAGCTTTTAAGTAACGCTTTACGATCAGCAAGCCGTTCTAAACTGATGTCTTGAAGAACCATATCTTTGCGG
>CAYWYX010000061.1:0-13984 GCA_964462735.1 uncultured Acidobacteriota bacterium
AATAATTCCAATGATTAATAGGCCTATAATAAATCAGATTCAAGAATTAGACATTCCAAAAAAATATTTTCAGGGCTTGACCCCCTTTTTCAAAAATAGATCTACTGTTGCGAGGGGGGTATATATTAAACGAGCGAAGCGGAAAAGGGGGGTGCCCCCACCCAAATCGATGAAGCCAGATGGCTGTAGAAAGAATAGAAGCACACCTCTCCCTGCTTCTCCTTGCTGACAACAAGGGAAGACCAGCTCTTCTAAAGCCTTTGTTTATAGGAGTCTAGGTGAGTGTGTGCCTATCCAGACATCTGCCTACTACAATGCCTCAACAATATTATCTGTATTCTTCAAAGAACAAAATAGTATCTTCAAAATAACTTGAGTTTCATTAGAACTGCTATACAAAATCATGATTACCTTATATAAAAATCCTAAATAAATTCAATTTTATTCTGTCCTAAAATTGGAATATGAAAATTTCTCCAACTCTTTTTATTTTAATTATTACACCTACTCATCGAGTCATACCTAGTTGGTTCGAAAACTAATTTCCTAATCGTAATTTTTCTATTGGTCTGAACAACTTATCTCTTTAAAATCTTTTGAATAATGTTCTGATACTACCATTAGAAAGATCATTTTTTAATTATGGAAAAATCCATGACCCAATTTCTGAAGATAAATGGAACTTCCTGGGCTTATACGTTGTCAGGAAAGGGACGATGTCTAGTATTTCTTCACGGATGGATGTGCAATCAAACTTTTTGGAATAATCAACTAAATACTGAAAAAGGGTATCAGTACCTGACTCTTGACTTTCCTGGTCACGGCCAGTCCGACAAACTTCATCGATCTCGTTCAATCAGACAAATTGCTCAAGATGTAATAAGAATTTTAAAGAAATTGGAGATTAATCAACCTATTCTGATTGGGCATTCAATGGGAGGAATGATCGCACAACAAGTATATTTAGAAGCTAAAGAACGATTTGACGCACTAATTTTGGTCTCCACTATTGCTGCTGACACCAAAAATCAGTTAATTTCAAAGAGAATTCAAACCGATACAAACAAACTGGGGTTTTTAGCTTCTTTTGATCTCCATTTTGAAGCCTGGTTTTCTACTAAAACCCCCAACGAAGTCCGACAAAGGGTAAAATCACAAATGTTATTAACGGAAGAAGCGACTAGTTTAGCTTGGGTTAACTCCTATGCATTATTTGATCTTAGAGATCGTTTAAAAGAAGTTTCCTGTCCGACCTTGATAATTGGAACTAAATCTGATAGTTCAGCTCCTCCAGCACAAAGCAAACAATTAGCAACTTTAATTCCAAATGCTTTTCTAACAATTATTGAGGACTGTGGACATTTCCCAATGTCAGAAAAACCAAATGAACTAAACAAAGCAATCAAGTCATTTTTAAAAAACTTAATCCCACGTAAAGGATAAATAATGGCTAAAAAGAATTATCGACTTGAACGTGATTTTCTAGGAGAAGTTAAAGTTCCACAAGAAGCTCTATATGGCGGGCAAACGCAACGAGCTCTTGAAAATTTTCCCTTGAAGGGAGAACGATCAATTGGATGTTATCCAACGCTTATTCAAGCCCTCCTGCAAATTAAATGGGCGGCAGCACTAACAAACCACAAAGCTAACTTTTTAGAAACAAGTATTTCAAAAGCAATAAGTACGGGAGCTCAATATCTTATCAACCAACCTTTTACCC
Organism: uncultured Acidobacteriota bacterium; assembly: GCA_964462735.1. Taxonomy (GTDB): domain Bacteria; phylum Acidobacteriota; class Terriglobia; order Versatilivoradales; family Versatilivoraceae; genus JAKUNG01. The sequence continues at coordinate 1,721 of CAYWYX010000061.1, forward strand.
ATAACTTCCCAGTGCACTATTTGCACGGGGGTGGTGGCACCTCTGCGAATATGAATGCTAACGAGGTCCTAGCAAACTATGCTGAAGAAAGCCTTGGTGGAAAGCGTGGCAGGTACCAATTAGTCCATCCAAACAATCATGTTAACCTCCATCAATCAAGTAATGATGTTTATCCTTCTGCCTGCCGTATGGCTGTTATTTCGCAATGGTTAGAACTTTCCTATGACATTACTTGTTTGCAGGAAACATTAAGAACCAAAAAGCTTGAAGTAGCTGACAAACCACGAATCGCACGAACCTGTCTACAAGATGCAGTAAATGTTACCTTCGGCGACCTATTTGGAAGTTATGAATCTCTAATAGGAAGAGTATCTCATCGAATTGGTACTGCGGTAGAACCATTGTACACTTTAAACTTAGGTGGAACTATTGTCGGAAGATCCTCAGATACCCCCGAGGAATATCAAGAAAATATCATACCTCTACTCCAGGAAGTAACAAGGGATGCAAAGTATCATCAAAGTTCCAATCTATTTGATGCTGCTCAAAATCCAGATGAACTCATAGCTTTGTCATCCAGTCTTGAAATTGCGGCTAGATCTCTCATTAAGATTTCTAAAGACCTTCGACTACTTAATTCTGGACCAGACACTGGTTTAGGAGAAATACAGCTACCCGCTCTTCAGCCAGGATCTTCGATTATGCCAGGAAAGATTAACCCCGTGATTCCTGAATTTGTTATACAGTGCTGTTTTCAAGTAGTGGGTAACCATACAACATGTGCAGCAACAATTGATCATGGAGAGCTGGATCTTAATGTCTGGGAGAGCATGAGTGTTTTTAATATCTTGAATTCGATGAATCTACTATCACAAGCTTGCAGCGGATTGGCTGCAAAGTGTATTAAAGACCTCGTCATTGTTTCTAAAAAAAATGACCCCGATACAAAACCCCTCATTCCTCTTCTTACAGACTTAATGAAATCACACAGTTATTCGGAAGTTAGTCGTATCTGTCAAGAAGCAGAGGGAAAAACAGAAAAGATTCGAAAACTCTTAAAAGAAAAAGGTTGGGCATAGAGTACTTTTCCACAGAATTTTTGATTGCAGTTAGAGGATTCTTCTTTGTAAAGGGTTATTACGTTTAACAAAGTCAGGAGTATTGCAGAGACCTCTATTGACTTTCCCGACGATAAATAGGTTATAAGATCAAGAGGTTGTTTATTTATTTAGAACAATCTCCAGCTCCTGGATAATTTCGGGCTCATCGATGGTTGATGGAATAGAATATTTTTTTCTATCAGCAATCTCCCTAATGGTTCTGCGTAAAATTTTTCCCGAGCGAGTTTTTGGCAACCTTTTTACTACATGAACTCTTTTAAAACTAGCGACAGCACCAATTTCAGATCGAATCTTTTCAATAACCTCCTGGGTTATTACCTGTTGATCGCGGTCTACACCATTCTTCAAAACCAAGAGACCAACTGGGACCTGTCCTTTTAAAGGATCATTGGCCCCTACCACGGCACATTCTGCCACATCTGAATGCGCAGCAATCACTTCCTCCATTCTTCCAGTAGAGAAACGATGTCCAGCAACGTTAATGACATCATCTACACGACCCATTATATAGAGATATTCTTCGTTGTCCTTATAACCACCATCACTAGTAAAATAATATTTTGGATATTGACTGAGATAAGAATTTACATATCGTTGGTCATCGTTCCAAAGAGTCGGCAAACAGCCTGGAGGCAATGGAAGCTTGATAGCAATGAGTCCCTCCTCATCTGGACCCAAAACTTTTCCATTAGAGTCAAGGATTCTTATGTCATAACCAGGAACAGGTTTACCTGCTGAGCCCGGTTTAAAGCGATGTGGAGAAAATCCCATACAATTAGCAGCAACTGGCCATCCAGTTTCTGTCTGCCACCAGTGATCAATAACTGGGACATTAAGAAGTTTATTGCTCCAGTGGTAAGTATCTGGGTCTAACCGTTCACCTGCGAGAAACAGATATTGGAGGGAAGAAAGATCAAAGTCTTTGAGATACTTCCCTGTAGGGTCTTCTTTTTTAATAGCTCTTATCGCTGTAGGAGCAGTAAAAAGAACTTTAACTTGATGTTGATCAATTACTCTCCAGAAGGCACCGGGATTTGGAGTACCTACAGGCTTACCTTCATATAGTACCGTTGTACAACCTTGCATTAACGGACCGTATACAGAGTAGGAATGCCCTACAGCCCAACCAATATCTGAGGCCGCCCAAAATACGTCACCAGGGTTTACATCATAGATGTTTGTCAAACTCCATTTTAGAGCTACAGCATGCCCTCCATTATCACGGACCACTCCCTTTGGTTTCCCTGTAGTACCTGAGGTATAGAGTATGTATAGAGGGTCGGTAGATTTCATTACAACGCATGGAACAGGCTCAGCTTGATTTATGATTTCTATCCAATCATGGTCTCGCTGGGTTAATAATTGTGCTGAAAGTTCAGGACGTTGAAAAACTACACAATGTTCTGGTTTATACTGTGCCATCTCAATCGCTTTATCTAACAAAGGTTTGTAGGGGATTAAGCGTTCAACTTCAATCCCACATGACGCCGTTACAATTGCTTTAGGCTTTGAATCATCAATTCTAATTGCAAGCTCCTGAGAGGCAAATCCACCAAAAACTACTGAATGCACAACACCAATCCTGGCACAAGCTAACATGGTTATGACTGCCTGAGGAATCATGGGCATATAGATGATTATCCGATCGCCTTTTTTTAGACCGAGTGATTGGAAGGCGCCAGCTAAAAGAGCTACCTCTTTCTGGAGCTCTCGGTATGAAATCTTGCGGATAATTCCAGTTACTGGACTGTCATAGATCAATGCAGTCTGTTCAGCCCGGCCATTATCAACGTGAAAATCCAAAGCGTTATAGCAACTATTCAACAGTCCGCCTTTAAACCATTGAAAAAAAGGATAGTTTGAGTCGTCAAACACCTTATCCCATTTCTTTTCCCATTGAACAGCCTGTGCTGCATCAGCCCAGAAATCTTCTGGCATCTCTAAAGCTTTTTTATAGATCTTTTCATAGACAGTTTCCATGAATTACCCCTGTCCTCCAACAATTTAGTTAATTTGAAATCCGTTTAAATTCACATTAAACCTTTAATTAAACTTTTAAAAAATCTTTGATTACTATTTTCCTTTTGTAAGTTCGAATCTATTAATTCTACCTAATAATGAGCAAAAAAAATAAAGTAAATAAGAAAAATAAAATACCTCCTTAACACATTGGATATAAAACTTTGAAATTAATGTTTATTTCAAAATTTTCATAGGAGTTCTAGTTCTTTACCGTTTAAATCTATTGAAAATGAAATTCATTTTCAATAGAAGCGCTTTTTTATTGAAATTGAAATTCATTTTCATTAAAATTCCGTTCTTGAAATTGAAATTAATTTTCAATAGCCTTAGTCTTTTATTAAATTTAACTTACCTGAAACAAGTAGAATGCTACGACCGAAAACAGTAAAAACCATAATTTTAATAGTCCTACTCCTATTCAATGTAATAGTTGTTGATTTAAGCCAAAGTAAACCACTATCAATAAAAGGTGTCATCCAAGATGTTTCTGGACAACCTACCTTAGATGCAACAGTTACCTTAACTAAAGAAGTCTCAGATTTCAAAAAAATTTTTTTGACAAAGCTCGATGGTATTTTTGAATTTACCCAACTAGAGGCAGGAGAATATTTGATTACTGTTTCTGGTGGACCTAATTTTCTAACCAGTAAGTATATTCTTCTTAAAGACCGACCTTTAGAAAATGTCATCCTGACCTTACAAGAAAGTCCAAATTTTACTATTAAGAAAAGAATAATGGTTGTTGGACATCCTAACCGTTTAGATGAAATTCCAGGTTCAGCCCACTTTATTGATAAATCTGAAATGGAAAAACAAAAACAAGGATTTGATGATGTACATCAAATTTTACGTCAAATTCCTGGAGTCAATATTCAAGAAGAAGACGGCTATGGCCTCCGACCTAACATTGGCATGCGAGGTTCAGGAGGAGAGCGAAGCTCAAAGATTACCCTTATGGAGGATGGTGTCCTTATAGGACCAGCACCCTACTCTGCCCCTTCAGCTTACTATTTTCCAACTACTGGACGTATGAGAGCCCTCGAAGTCAGAAAAGGCTCTAGTCAAATTAAGTACGGCCCACAAACTAATGGTGGAGCTCTTAATTTTATATCAACTGAAATTCCCGAGAATTTAGCTCTAGACAGTACCTTGTCATTCGGTTCTGATGTCGCCCGTAAAGGTCACATAAATTTGGGAGCTTCATATCAAAACTTTGGCTGGCTGATTGAAACTTATCAGCTCAACACAAACGGATTTAAAGAGCTTGATGGGGGAGGGGATACAGGATTTTCTATAAACGACTATTTAGCAAAGTTTCGATTTAATACATCTAAGAATGACCCCAACTATCAACAACTTGAATTTAAATTCGGCAGAACTAATCAGGACTCAGATGAAACCTATCTTGGACTAACAGATGACGACTTTTCTGCTAATCCTAATCGCCGTTATAGAGCTTCACAAATTGATAATTTTAAATCTACACATGAACAATACCAAGTTAGACATTTTGCAGCTTTACCAAAAGGTTTGGATTTAACAACTACGATTTACCGGAATAATTTTGCCCGGAATTGGTACAAGCTACAGAGCATTTCCGGAACTAAATTGTCAAATTTGTTTAAAGATCCAACTACTTACTCTAACCAACTGGATATTGCACGAGGGGGAGATAGCGCTGTTGATGCACTAAAAGTTAGAGCTACTAATAGAGAGTATTATTCTCAAGGAATTCAATCCGTTCTGGGTTTTGATTATCAGGAAAACGACTCAGCTATCACTCATGGTGTTGAATTTGGTTTTCGTTATCATCAGGATGAAGAAGATCGGTTACAGCATGAAGACAAATTTCAAATGGCTAGTGGGAATATGAATTTGACTACCCGTGGAAATACTGGAAGTCAATCTAATCGCATTAGTGATGCCGACGCCTTGTCCTTTTCAGTTCAAGATGAAATCCAGTGGGGACGTTGGAGCATTACACCTGGAATGCGCTATGAAAATATTGACCTTACTCGAACTGATTATAGTAAAACTGATCCAGGTAGAGCCACTCCGACCAAAGTGAAAACCAATTCCGTTAAAATACTTGTTCCCGGTGTTGGTCTTAACATGGATATCACACCTGAATTAAGACTCTTTGGGGGTATTCACAAGGGATTCTCCCCTCCAGGACCAGGTTCAACTGAAGACACTTTGGCTGAAGAAAGCATTAATTATGAATTTGGTTTTGGACTAAACCAAAAGTTTTTCCGTACTCAAATTACCACTTTTTATAACGATTATTCTAATCTGCTCGGAGTCGATAGTCTTGCCTCTGGCGGCACGGGGACAGGAAATTTTTACAATGGAGGCAAAGCTCGAATAGTCGGATTAGAACTATCAACATCAGCTGACCTTGTAGACAGGAATGAATACGATTTTTCAGTGCCGATCAAACTATCCTATACATTGTCCGACGGCAAGTTTCTTAATAGTTTTGCTAGTAAATTCGGACCATGGGGTGGAGTTTCGATTGGAGATAAGTTTCCCTATCTATCACCTCATCAATTATATGTCGGTATAGGAGTTGAAACTGCTAAATGGAGTACCCGCTTAAACACCCATTATGTCAGCGCCATGCGAACAAAGGCAGGTCAGGGCTCCATATTAAAAGGCAGCGCAACCGATAGCTACACCGTTTTAAATCTATCCAATGAATATAGCGTATCACCCTTAGTTCGATTATTTTTTGATATTCAAAATATCACTAACAACCGATACATTGTAGCTCGCAGGCCCTACGGTGCTCGACCTGGAATGCCCCGCTTATTGATGGGCGGCATAAAATTCAATTTAGGGTTAAACAGATAATATCGTGTACCTAGCCATTTTTTTTGAATACGATTCCTTCCCATCGAGTCATATCCAAAACCCCACTAAAACATTGGCTGCCCAGGCACCCAAATAAGCTAGCACTAACATGTAGAAAAATTGCAAAGTTGGAAGTTTCCAACTACCCGTCTCACGATAAACTACAGCCACTGTTGACATACATTGAAGAGCAAAGGCAAAAAAGATTAGTAGTGCCACTGCCCCACCTAAGGTTAAGTCCTGCCTAAGAGCTTCCTGTAAACTAAAAGTAGCTTCGCCTCCGCCCTCGATACCATAAATTGTACCTAGCGTTCCGATGATGACCTCTCGAGCAGCTAATGAAGTAATTAATCCAATACCAATTTTCCAGTTAAAACCCAAAGGCTCAATAACTGGTTCCAGAATATGACCGATCCTACCAGCTAAACTATCAGCTATCTGAGGTGCCTCTCCATCAATGAGAGGAATACTTGCCAAAAACCATAGTGCAATGCTTACCATTAGTATCATGACTCCAGCTCGACGAAGAAAAATCATTGAACGATCGAGCAACCGTAACCCAATCGATTGTACAGTTGGCCATCGATAAGGAGGAAGTTCTAGTGAAAAGCAACTTTTACTCTCATTTTTCAGAATCGTAGAATTAAAAAGTTTAGCGGTAAGGAAAGCAGCTAAAAAGCCCACTAAATATAAAAACAACAGTGCTGCAGCTCGATATCCTAAGAATGGTCCCAAAAGAGAGGTCTCTGGGATAAATGCGGCAATCACGAGAACATAAACTGGTAATCTTGCAGAACAAGTCATAAAGGGTGCGACAAAAATAGTAGCTAGTCGCTCCTTTTTAGTCTCAATGGTGCGAGTGGACAAAATTGCAGGAACGGCACAGGCATATGCAGAAAGAAGTGGAATAAACGCCTTACCCTGCAAACCAACCTTAGCCATACTCCGATCCGCAATAATTGCTGCACGCGCTAAATACCCGGAATCTTCAAGTAGGCCAATAAAAAGAAACAAGAATAATATTTGCGGAAGAAAAACAACCACAGAGCCGACACCTGCCCAAACTCCTTCAATCAAAAGATTACGAAACCACGAATCTAACAAAATGTCCCCTATTAATTCGCCAGAACGGAGAACAAGCATCTCTGTTGTATTCATCAGGGGTTGTGCCAGAGTAAAGATACTCTGAAAAACACTTACCACAATGAACAAAAAGATCATTGGCCCCCAAAAAGGATGCAAAACAATGGAATCTAATCGTTGAGTCCAAAGGGCAGAAGCGGGCGCTTGATAAGATGATGGATTTACAATGCCGGCCGCCCATGCTCTGCAACTAGAAATATTTTGCAGTACCGGCAATTCCAAGCGAGTGGGTGTTTTCAACTCCCCAGAAAGAAAACTCATGACAGATTCAAGACCTTCACTCTTTGCAGCACTAACTTGTACCACCGGAACACCCAAACTTTTAGAAAGTTTATTTGTATCTGCTAGACCACCCCTTTTATAGAGATCATCCGCCATGTTCAAGACAATCAAGGTTGGAATTTTAAGATTTAAAATGGGAGCTGCCAGAGATAAATTACGAGTCAAGTTTGTTGAATCAAGGACCAAAAGAACCACATCTGGAATTGGCATTTTTGGTATTTGACCGAGCAAAGCATCGCGAGCAATTTTTTCATCATCAGAGCGGGCCTCTAAACTATATATTCCTGGAAGGTCAACAAGCGTTATCTGCTGACCACTATCCAAACTAGCTTTGCCAATCTTTTTTTCTACGGTAACTCCAGGGTAGTTGGCTACTTTTTGGTTTAAACCTGTAAGCCGGTTAAACAAAGTAGATTTTCCAGAATTTGGAGGGCCAACAAGAACAACCAAGGAATCTGGATTCAAAGCCTTGGGCAAACTCTTAATAGCACTCTTGGTAGTATCAGATTGACAGTGAAGCATAGTTCCTTATTTCATATTATTTTAAATCATCAGATCTAATCTTAAGGCGCCTTGCAGTTTCCCGTCTAATGGCAATTTCTGATCCCTCTACTTGAAAGACCATTGGATCGCCTCCGGGTGCCGACCTTCTTACCAATATTTTGGTACCAGGCAGAAACCCAAGCTCCATCAAACGCTGTGAATCTTCTTCTTCCAAATCCAAACGTTCCAGAACAGCCGTTTCACCTAATCTAAGATCTGACAGGGACCTAACTTTATTGTTCGCTGTGATTTTTTCCAATTCCAATAGACCTTTTTACAGATATTTAAAAATCAAAAAATGACACTCAACTAAAAATTTAATTGGTTCTTAAGATCCCAAATGAATTCTTTAGGATCAATATTGATGCTAAGAATGCCTCTTTTTTTAAAGTACTCCCTAAAAGAACTAAACTATCTTAATACACTAATTCTACTATTATTCTGTTAATCGATGAACAGTTTAGAAATTCTACTAAGCTATCCACCTTGCACAACAGAAAAAATCTTTGTAAATTAGAATAAGAACATAAATCTGTTTAAGAAGCTAAAGCTCTAAATCCCTTTGGATTATAAATTGAGAATTAAAACATTAAACATTGAAAGGCTCACATGTCTCTAGTTGATCTTTTACATGAACTTCAGGAATTCGATACAGCCTTGATTGCTAATACGATTGGATATATTGATAAAACTCCGCCCCATGAGTTCTACATGGGAAATTCAATTCAGTCAGTTACTCCAACCTTAGGTCCTACTGTAGGAATAGCCGTGACTTGTCAACTAGATAGTAGTACTCCTGGCAATCAAGCTAATCCTGAGCCACACCTTCAACAACTAGAGCAGATTTTAGAATTTCAGGAACCCGTGGTTTGGGTAGTTCAAACGGTAGGATCTCGACCTGATCATGAATGTGTTCTTGGAGATGGCATGGCTAAGGAACTTTTTAGTGTTGGATGTGTTGGAATAATTACTGATGGAGGAGTTCGTGACGTTGAGGGTCTATTGAGCATCCCTTTTGCAGCATACTCCAAAGGAAAAACAATCCATCACTGTGCTCTTAATTATAAAGAAATCAATAATCCAGTAAACATTGGCGGTATAACCATTCGTAGTGGTGATGTTATCCACGCCAATAACGAAGGAGTAATTCGGATCCCAACTAGTTGTTTAGAAAAACTGCCAACTCAAGCAATTAAGATGCGTTCCTTCGAACAAGATGTACACCGTTTTTGCCGAAGAACTGACTCCACACCTCGGTCTAACCGAGAACGGGTAAAAGAACTCCTGAAGCATTATGGGTTTAGTACCTAATTTTTTCAAAGTATTATACTGTGCTTGGATTGTTCTGAACTGACGTCACTTTATTTACCTCGAACGCGATACTAAAAAAACCCTTAACTAGACCTCATTCCTGGTTCGATCTCATCAAGAGCCTTTGTCATCTCCTTAGAGTCCTGTTTAAGAAAAGCATGGGTTGCCCGGGTCATATCCAAATCATCAACCAACAGCATTTCCTGAGAGAGATTGGAGACCTGCATAACTAGTCCATCAGGTCCAATAATAAAGGATCGACAGTTATTATTTGTATGGCACATATTAGCTGACACAAAATAAATGGTATTTTCACCCGCTCGGGCCATCAGCAACGCCTCTTGGATTGGTTGCTTCCAGCCCATCCCCGGCCAAGCATGATTAAACTGAGGATGAAAAACAACCTTAGCTCCGGCTTTAGCCAAACATCGAACATTCTCAGGGAAGCGAAAACCTTCAAAACAAATTACAAGTCCCATGCAAATATCTTTAAAATAGAAAGAAGTTGGTCCCGTTCCTGGAGAATATCCTTCCGCATCCTTAGGAGTAAGTCGGCTCTTGTGGTGACGTGCTAATTCCTTTCCCTTCTCATCGATGACAACAGCACTATTAAATGGCTTATCCTTACCATTTTCGGTTTCTGTTCCAACAATAACTCCCATCGCTAGCTCTTTACATTTTTCTGAGACTTTACACAACGCATTTTCGAGAACTTGAAAAGATAAAGATGCATCAGCGTCTAATAATCCGACTCGATAACCAGAAAGGTGTGTTTCAGGAAAACATACTAATTCGACCCCTGATTCTGCAGCTTTATCCATAGTTTCTAATACTTTAGCTAAGTTAGTTCCCACATCTATTGTCTGAGAAACTTGAGCCACACCCACCTTAATCTTGCTCATGAATCCATCTCCCTATCTTGAGTGTCAAAAATTGTTAAGCAGGTCTCTTTCAGAACACTGCCTAATTTAACAAGAACCCTACAACCATAAAATAAAAATAAATGAAAAGCTTAAAACCCCCTAAGTTTTGCTATTATTTTTTTCTAAAACTGGACCTCACAACTCAGCTACAAAAGCAGCTTCTACAGACATGCCTGACTGCAAGTCTACTCCATATGCTCTTCTATTCGGTGGATGCATTCCAAAATATTGGGCATATACTTTATTAACAGTAGCTATATCTTGATTAACATTCTGTAAATAGAGTCGAGCCGACACTATTGAATTCTTGTCAACTCCAGCCTTGGCTAAAACTCCGTCTAATTGCCTAAAAATCTCATGAATTTCAGCTTCAGCTCCACCCTCAACGGGTGCTTTCTCCCCCTTTGGAATACCTGTGAGCACTGTTTCTAGTACTCTCCCCGAATAAATGACTGCATCACTAAATGGGAAACCATCTTTTGAATTTATAAACTCCATTTCAGTTCTCCTCCTTCAGGAATAATAAAAGTCTAGCTATAATGACAATAACTTCAACTAACCGTGCTCCAAGATGAAAAAATCAATACGAGTATTAAGACAAGAGAGAGCTTATTCATCAAAATTATACCTATATGAATCAAATCCATTGACGATATTATCTTTAGACTCTCCATTTATTGGAACTACGAAAAAAATCCCATTTAAGGATAGACTGTCCAACCAGCAACATTGGTTCGAACTTTAAAAAGTGTCTTTCCTGCAGTAACGTAGGCCGTCCTTTTGTCAGGTCCGCCAAAAGCTAGATTTGTAATCAAATCTTCAGGCACACCTATAAAGCCTAGCAACTCGCCTGTTGGATCAATATTATAAAGTCCAGGTGGGTTAAGGCTAGTTTCACCATCTCTCCTAGGAAGCATAATACCAGCAGCAACCCACAAATTACCTTTCTGGTCCATCCTAATCCCATCTCCGCCTCGACCCGGCGCAAAATCATAAACTAATTTTTGATTTTCAAGATTTCCTTCTTCCGTAATTTCGAATGACCAAATTTTCCTGTTACCATCTGGTTCATGATTACTATCAACAAGGTACACCGTCTTACCGTCATGAGACAGTGTGACGCCATTGGGTCTTTGGATCGTTGGTTGTTGCAAAACCCGTCTTACCGACCCATCTATTTCTATTCGATAAACGGCTTCCTCCTCCATTTCCATAAGAGTTCTATCTCCATAACAAGGATCAGTAAAATAAATTCTGCCCTGGAGGTCAATCGCCAAGTCGTTTGGACTGTTGTAACGACTGCCCTGAAATCGTTCAGTCAAAACTTCAACCTGACTAGTTTTCATATTAGTCCGTACCACTCTTCGACCCCCACCAGGCCCCATTTCAGATCCTTCACAACTCACTAGTCGTCCTTCTTGATCAAACATGTTGCCGTTAGTCCGACCACTATTTTCACGAAAAACCGATATGACACCTTCATTAGACAGCTTCATAATTCGATTATTAATAATGTCACTAAAAAAGATGTTCTCTTCAGCGTCAACAGCTGGACCTTCAGTAAAAGCTAATATAGCTGCAGAACTTAATTCAGAACTGGATGCCACCCAATCTGTAATTTTTGGATCAGTCCTGCTTGGAGAAGAATTATTTGTCATGATACCTCCCTGAAGCAAATGAGAATATTCGGTCATATAAATTCACTTAGAGACCGCTGTTGTATTACCTATAACTCTAATTCAAATAGACTAAGCTACTTTATTCAAAGCTAATCGATCATAATTTAGTTAATTGATGTAATTAAAGGCTACGCCTATGTCTCTCAGAAGTTTATCTCTAGCGAACTCCCTCGTCAAAAACAATCTGAAATTCATAACAACACCCTTAATGCTCTAAAATGAAGTAAGCTCCTGCTTCATTTTTCCAAACATTGCAAAAACTTTTTAACAACTAGAAAAAACACGACTAACCCTTCAATATTAATTAGTTATCAACCTAGATTAATGACAAGGTGTTAGGCTTAAGAACTTTATGTTAAAAACTTTTTCAAGATTTCTTGTCACTCT
>CAYWYX010000062.1:0-13918 GCA_964462735.1 uncultured Acidobacteriota bacterium
CAGATTTTTTGAGTTCAGGGGACAAAGAGCAGATTTTAGTCAAGACTGCAGAAAACTTCTTTTTTAGATAATGAAAGAAACTAGTTGGTGAAAAAATAATTAAACCCTGAATCTTTTTTTAATTGTTAAGCTCATGCGCTGTTCCATGGGAAGTATTTCGGGAATTAGGTGAATATGGTTGGAGGAAGTAAGATGATTTTATTGTCTAATGGGACTGTAGTTGATGGTAGTGGTAAGCCAGGGAAGAAGGGTTCAGTTCTGGTTTGTGATGATCAAATTAAAGACGTAGGACAGATTGTGCCTACGTCTGACATGGAAATAATTAATTGTTCTGAACTAACTATTTCTCCAGGATTTATTGATGTCCATAGCCATGGTGATTTAGAAGTGTTGGAACATCGAAAGGATAAAATAAGTCAGGGTGTAACGACTGAAGTAGTTGGAAATTGTGGTTTTTCTCTTTTCCCAAAACTTTGCTCTTCAGCACTTGTCCCCAGCTTTGATTTGTTTGATAGAAGAGATAGAGATTGGGTTGATGCCAGTGATTATTTTAATAATTTGCAAAAGGGAGGCAGCTTAACCAATGTAGCAGCACTGACTGGACACTCAACCCTTAGAGCAAATGTTTCAGGGATCAAAGCAGAATCGTTAGATTCCCAGGAATGGCGAAATATTGAAAACCATCTTTCCACTTGCTTGGAACAAGGATCGATAGGACTTTCCACGGGCCTTAACGAGGTCCCAAGTAGTTTCGGTGATTTTCAGGAGCTCAAGAAACTTTGTGAAATCGTCAAAAAATATAATGCCTTCTATACTTCTCATTTGCGGGATTATAAATTCCACATTATCGAGGCAGTAGAAGAGGCCTTGAATTTAGGACGAGAAACACAAGTCCCAGTTCAACTATCTCATCTACAAGCTTGTGGGAAAAAGAATTGGAAAAAGATGGATAGGATTCTAGAACTTATAGATCAAGCCAATAAAGAAGGTGTAGATGTTGGAATGGATGCCTATCCATATCTAGCCGGGTCAGCCCACCTTACCCAAGCGTTACCTACTTGGGCCTTAGAAGGTGGAACAACCAGGCTGTTAGAACGTCTTTTAGATAAAGAGTCTCGGGATAGAATTGCAGATGAAACCGAGTTAGACATGGCTAATGGTTGGGAAAATATTTTAATAGCTTCAGTTAGAGAAAACGGTTTCCAGAATCTAATAGGAAAAACTATCCAGCAGATTGCAGAAGAAAGAAGTCGTTCTGGGATTGAAACAGCTTTGGATTTATTAATTGAAACTAAGGCAACACTTGTTATTGTCTCCTTCAATTCATCGGAAGAAAATCTGAAAAAAGTCTTGACTCATCCCTTAACTTCAATCATTACGGATGGCTTGTTCACAGAAGGGAATCCTCATCCAAGAACGTTTGGAACTTATCCAACGTTATTTGGGGAATTTGTTCGTGAAAAACACTGGTTTACTGTTGAGGATGCTATTCACAAAGCCACTGCCGTTCCAGCTCATCGTTTTAGAATTGACCGTAGGGGATTGATAAAATCCAATTATCTGGCTGATATCACTGTATTTGATGCAGATAAGATTGGGACTAAAGCCAACTATATTGATCCTCACCATTCTCCCCAAGGTATCTCTCATGTCTTGGTTAACGGACAATGGGTTTTAAAGAACGGTAAGTTTAGTGGCCAATATCCAGGAAGGGCTTTGAAACATTGAGTTTTTAAATAAAGGTTTTACAATTCTAAGCGAGAGAATGTAGAAAAAGTCTAGGATTTAACAGTTATATACAATGTGAGGTTCGAGTCAACTATGTCTGGAAATAATGAATTAAGAAATAAAAATGATTCAGGGTTACAAGACTGGGAGTTAGTTTGTTCTTTAAACAAGAAACGCGAACTAGTATTTGGAAGTGATGAGAGGTTGAGCAATGCAATTAGGAGAGGTGCTGATTTAAGAATTTATACTGAATTTCGCCATAGCGAACATATAGATCGAACATCTAAGAATCCTGAATTAGTGCAGGAGGTTTCTGATTTCAGGGTAACCTATCTAATGGAAAACCGGTGGGTTGCTGGAATCATGAATCTTCGGCAGCCCGTTGCATTAATGGGAGAAGGATTTGGCCCTCGGCCTTCGATGTCATTTTTTATGTATAACCAGAATGGTTTGCAATCGATTGCTAGGCCACATCTCGATGGTCTGCCTATCCAAGCTCAACCAGATTTTTCATTGAATACTGATCCAAATAGTCATTACTTTGATTGGTGGGATGGAGAAACTAATGCCCCCAGTCACAACTTTGTTTACGATTTTGAAACCTACCAATTTATGGTGCATGATATTTGGAAGGAGGTATTTTCTCATGAGGACGATGGAACTGTAATTTCAGGCTCAGTAGAAGATTTAGCTCGTGAGTGTGCTAGTGGTAGAGATGTGAAGGTTGCAATTCGAGGATTGTGTTCGGATCTTTTAGCAGGCTCTGATCAGAATATGGAACACGAAGTTTTTGTCCATGTTGGTTCTAATTACTTTTACACGGAACAAAAGTTATTTTGGGGTGGTACCCAGCCTGTTGTCAGAGTGAGGCCTTCCATTCCAATTAGATATGAAAGTAAGAACTGGAATTTTGGTTGGTTACTTGTCCGTACTGATGGTCATGTAGCCCGTTGGTTAGTAGATCCCTACACTTTGAAGTTTAAAAAGAGCCAAACACGACATGCAATTCGCTGGTTTGTAAGGTAAGTTGAGGTACTTTGTTCCTGAGAATATGTTTTAATAATTTGAGACAGAATAAGATAGTAAACCGTAAGGATTGATTTTGTATTGGAGTAAAGTTATTAAGTTTATACCTGTTAGTATTTAGATACTAAATCTCGTGAAACTTCGGATTAAATTTCCTTCCTGATGATATCTCCAATACAACGTATTGAGAGTTAAAGATCCTATATGAAAAGAGATTATTGTAGTAAACCCTTTAAGATTGCAGTGGCAATGGGTGACAGTGTTACTGCAGGGGGAACTGCTACCCAGCCTGAATTATGTTGGGTGGTTCTTCTAACTAAGTTATTAAATGAAGCACAGTTAGAACCAATTAAAATGATGAATTGTGGGTTGAGTGGTAATTTGATTTCAAAGCGAAGTCCTGCTTATGCTCAATCGGAAAAATACAGTGCCCTAGAGCGTTACACAAAAGATGTCATTGATAAGAGTCCAAATTTGATCTTACTGGCCTATGGTCTAAACGATGCCAGAGCTGGAACTTCGATAGAAGAGTTTATTAAAGATTTAAGACACATTGTTCTAGATGTTAAAGAAAAAACGAAGGGCCTTATTTTATTAGTTAATATTTACTTTATGCTAGCCTTTGAAAAACAACCACCTTTTAACCAAGCAAATTTAGAGTCCTTACTATCTTTCAATGAGGCAATCAGTTCTCTGGCAAGACAGTGTGATGTGCTTTATGCTGATGTTTTTGAGGCACAGGGGATAGCTCCCTGGATGATTGATTCTGATGGAATTCATCTTAATAATCTTGGCCATCAGGTTACAGCAAATAGGATATTTGAGGTTCTGGCTCAGAATTGCAGCTGTCTTTCCAAAAAGGCATTACACCTTAGAAAAAGCTTTAAGCCTTGGCGAAAAGATTTAGTTTCTTCTTGAAGAGATAACTATTCCCCAGCCTTATTTTTTTTCAATACTTGATCTAATTGCTGTCCACATTTTTCCAGGACACCAGTTAGGGCAAAGTCCCCTCCCCAAGGGACGACTTGGGCTCCCATTTCCCGATATTTTCCCAGGGCTTCTAGCGATCCAGCTGTAATTCCCCAAGCCTTATTTGTTTCCTTAGCAGCTTTGGAAACCCGTTGAATAACTTCATCAAGATTGATGGATGTGCCACCTTGAGTTGAAATAGTTTGTGGAAGGGTGGATAACCTTCGACCTAAATCTCCGGGTCCAATAAAAAGACAATCAATGCCTTCTACGGAAGCAATTTCATTCACATTCTCAACTGCCTCTGGAGTTTCGATTTGCGCTAGAATAAATGTTTGATTATTAGCTTCCTCAAAATAATCACTTCCTTCCGCCCAGGCTCCTATGACGTAGTCGCCATCTAGCCCTGCTCCATCAACTCCCCTATTACCTTGGGGTGGAAATTTGGTGGCCTGTACGAGTTGTCTTGCAATCTCAGCATTATTAACAAAAGGAAACATGAAACCAGCTGCTCCATCTTCAAGATAGCGGTAGAGACGAGCAGGCTCTCGTGTTGAAGGCCGAATCATACAATCAATATCGTGAAGGTGACAAAGTGCTAGGACTGACTGAACTTCTCTGTCTGACATTGCTCGATGTTCCAAATCAAACCAGATACCGTCATATTGACAGTAGGAAGCATGACGTATGAAGAAGGGAAGAAAGTGACCCATACCACAGAAACGGGCAAATTCTCCACCGTGAAATTTAACCAATACTTTACTGTTTCTCACTATGTAGACTCCTCACTTTTGTTGATCTATTTGTCTGGAACTCCTGTTGATCAAAATATCGTATGAACTTTTTAACTAAAAGACATTAACTCAATATTCTGAATGGAATTATAAAGGATCCAATGTGGTTCAAGATAGGAATTCTTCTCTAGCCCTAACAGCTTGGGGGTGATAGGTCTTTTTGATAGTATTAATTTTACAATAAGTGATTTTAGTGTCAGCTTTTCAAAATAGTTTAATTGTGAATCTGCCAAACACATAATGTTAAAACGTTCAGTGCAAATAATTGTTGCCCTATGGTTAATAACTTGGGGTGTCCTTCAGGTTCGTCTCTGGGTTAAAGATCCGAGCAGGGTAGAAAAGTTTTTTGAATTAATTGTGTCTAGTGATGAAAATAGACGAAGCATGGTTTACGGGAAGGAGTGGCATCAATTTTTTAATTTCTGTAAAGAACACTTGCCCAGTAATTCAAGATATCAGATAGTTGGTATTCCTCTTGCTTCAATTCATCGAGCGCGCTTGCTGTACAATCTCTATCCGCGTCTTTTGAGTAATGATCCAGAATTTTTAGTTGTCTATAAGAAATCTGATTGTAGAAAATCCAGACACCGTTTAAAGGCTTCTTTAGGTGAAGATATTTGTATTGTTGATCTTCGGGAGAAAGACTCTGCAAAATGAACTTTTTTTTGAGTTTAGTTCCAATAATTTTAAGCACAGCATTAGGTTGTAGTTTAATACGGGTGTTTGATTCAAAAAACCTCCTTAAAAAAGTTGAGCTTCTATCACTTGGTTTTGTGATCGGATTGGGATTGGTTACTTGGTGGATGATTATACTTTTTCATTTCAAGCAAACCTTGGAATTAAGATTTTTGATGGGACCCATTGTCGGATTTAGTGCGTTATTTTTTGTCCTTAGTATGATTTTTAATAAACTGCATCGTTCAAAAGAGAGTATCCATTATTTAAAATGGAGCTTGTCAGAGACTCTTATGTTATTAGGCATTGGGATTCATTTCTTGGTTGTTTTATTCCAAGCTTTGACTAAACCAATGGAGGCTTTTGATGCAGTTTTTAACTGGGGATTAAAGGCAAAAGCAATTGCACTTAGTCAAGCACTCCCTTGGGATTTATTTAATAATAGTTATTATCCGCATTCAAATTATCCGCTCTTAGTGCCGCTTAGTCAGGTTTTTAGTTCATCACTTATAGATGGCTATGACGAATTTTCCTCTAAATGGATTTTTCCTCTATACCTGTTAGCTATGGCAAGTTTCCTTTTTGCTAGTTTTCGTCGGAGCTTGTTAGATCGAAAGAGTAGTTTATTTTTTGTATTTATGTTGGTTAGTATCCCATTTATTATTAGACATTCCTTTAATGGGTATGCAGATTGGATTTTTAGTGTTTATTTTTCAATGAGTTCAATTTGTCTATATTTTTGGGTTAGAGAACAACAGAAGATATTCTTTTTCCTGTCAGCTATACTCATTGGAATGGCAGGCTTAACAAAGGATGAAGGACTAGCCTTATGTATTTTACAGGTAGTATTAATTGGCTTTTGTTGTTCGAAAATAGGCTATTCTTCAGTTAAAGACAAATTGCGAGTTATAGTAAGTTATTTTTTGGTAGTTTGTGCAGTTCTTTTCCCCTGGCTATTATTGAAAGTGTTAATTGGTGGCACCACTCATGCGATTAACACAACTTCTTTTTTGACTTTAAGCTGGGATAGGATAACCAGAATCATACCTATTGCATATCAATACCAAAACCAAGTGTTTGGTCTTAGAGTATGGAACTTAATATGGATTATTTTCTTGGTGGCAGTAGTATTTAACTTCAAAAAGTTTTTGTTGCCAGAACTGCGATACTTGTTTTTTGCAATTTTAGGTGTGTTTTTTGTCTATACAAGTGTCTATATTTTAATTCCTGAACATCCAGAGATGGATATCACTTGGTATCTTAAAACTACAGCTAGTCGATTGTTTTTACATCCGATTAGTGTCGTAATATTCATTATAGGATTATTCTATCAGTTGGAGAAAACAACCAATATTTCTAAAGAAAATAAGGATGGCTGTTGAACTGGATATTCAGAGAGCCTATTAAATGTTTATGAAACCTGAGTGGAGACAGCAATTTGATGAAGAAGGATTTCTAGTCTTACACCAAATTATAGAGCCACCGGTGGTTGCTCAGGCTAGGACTGAACTAGAAAAACTAGTAGATCAACAGGCAGCTAGGTTATTAAAAGAGGGGAAAATTAAATCTCTTTTCAAAAATGAGGGATTCGAAACGCGTATATATTCTCTTTTTAGTAACTGTATTGATGAAGCACCTAAATCTTTTAGACGAGAGCTCCACATGCCGGGATTTTATGGGTTTTTCTTTCATAAGCAGTTACTTGATGTTGTAGAGTCGGTCCTAGGTTCAGAGATTCGTCTTTATCCTAACTACACCGTGCGTCCAAAACTTCCTGAGTGGGAGGGTACTCGAATTTGGTGGCATCAGGACGGTGGGTATACTCACTATATACATACCGATAAGAGTATTAAGAGCAACGCTGTAGAGGACCTACGCATGTTAAATGTTTGGTCTCCTTTAGTTCCTGCTCGAGAACTAAACGGATGTATGCAGTTTGTACCAGGATCCCATAAACTAGGAGTTGTTCCTCATGTTAGTCGACGTCACTATTTAGAAATCATTGATCCAAAGTTTACAGGACTTTTTGATGATGCTATCTCTATTGAACTAAATCCAGGTGATGTTGTTTTATTTAGCAATCTTCTTTTCCACCAAGGTCTTCCAAACCGGAGTAAGACAGTGAGATGGAATCTGGATTGGCGTTATCAGGATGGCCAACAGCCGACTTTGCGAAAGGAACAAGGACATATTGCACGGAGTGAAAGCTGTCCTTCTCGTGCAGTTCAAACAGCAGATGAGTGGGCTAAGTTGCACTTTTCTTAATTTTTTGGGAGAGAAATTCTGCTATGTCTCTTCTGAAATTACTATATATAGGTATCTGTATACAAAGTTATTTAATTGTTATAAACCAAATAAATGGAGGAAGTCATGGGAATCAAGTATGGTCGGATAATGCTTGTTTTATTTGCTCTAGTAGCTGTTACATTTCAGTGTTATGGGACTGAGAGGGTATTCATTCTAAAAGATCAGGAACAGATTGTTCAGTATAGAATTAGACAATTTATAAATAAATCGGTTAAGAGGGAAGTTAAAAGTGAAGTTACACAGGTTACGACTTATAACAAAGAGAATTTCCCAGGATTTTTCCCTGCTGATTCAATTAAGATGAGGAGAGGTAACATCCTCTCCGTTTATGATCAGTCTAAGGAACTAAAGGGTCGGTTAGTTTATAATCCCAGATCTGATCGATTGGAATTATATGATGGTAATCCAGGAGATCGTACCAGTCTTACAGGGAAGCTTCTCGAAAATCCTAATCTTGATGAGTCTTTTAGAGTTAGAAGTCATATGTATTTCAAGGATTGGGCCAGTCCTTCCAGATATGAATCTTTAGTCCATAAATTTGAAAATCTAACCGGCAGTACGTATAAAGATATTTTTGTTCTTGACGGTAAAATATTTGCTATCTCAGGAGATCATATTTATCAGCTTTCCGACAAAGAAGGAAAGTCATTAAAGAATGGACCTAAAACAGCATTGGTGTTTGCAGAAAGTGAATTGAATTCTGCAGCTATTAGTCCATGGGGAGAAGTTTTTATTGGAGATAGTGCAAAGAATCAACTCCAAAGAATTTCTCTTAAAGAGGATATTTTAGTTGCAGGAGATGCTTTGAGTGATTCTAGTTTAAGTTCACCAAGAGGAATGGATTTTACTGCTTCAGGCGAATTGTTTGTTGCTAATGGAAAGCCAGGTTCAACTACTGTTTCAAGGTTTAAATTTAAGCTGGGTGGATGGAAAAATTGGTATCCAGTAGCTAAGAAGGGATTGGATGTCGATGGCAGTGGAGCTATAGATGTTGCATTGGCTAGACCAGTGGGTGAGGTAATTTCTGAAAAAACGCATCCTATTAAAGAGATAAGTGAAGAAGAAGCGGGTGGGCACTACGGGATTTCTCAGACGATGTTTATTGGTCCCGATACTAATTCAGAGGCTACCATTATCGCTTTGGTCCAGTATCGTCCGGGAGGCAATACTCCTGTTCACTACCATCCTAATATGGAGCAAATTGAAATTGTTATATCGGGGAAAGCTTTGTGGGAGATAGGTGAGTTTGAGCAAGAGGTTGGCCCAGGAGACGTTATTTTTTGTCCCCGGTTTGTAAAACATGGTTATAAGGTTCTCGGTGATCAACCCTTTAAGTTTTTACAATTAGAGTGGAGAAACATTGAAGATTAACAGTTGGGAAACTGGTGATTCCTTTTTAGAGGAAAAACCAGTTTCTCAAAACAGTTAAACAGGAGCGGGTAGTTCAGGATAGTTCGGGCCTTTGACGACTTCGCCAAAGGGGACATCTTCTACAGAAGCCATTCGGTCATTCCAGTCGTTGCCATTTCTCC
This sequence comes from uncultured Acidobacteriota bacterium, assembly GCA_964462735.1. Classification (GTDB taxonomy): domain Bacteria; phylum Acidobacteriota; class Terriglobia; order Versatilivoradales; family Versatilivoraceae; genus JAKUNG01. The sequence continues at coordinate 9,032 of CAYWYX010000062.1, forward strand.
GAGTGTGGCCTGGCATCAAGTGTAAGACATAACTTCGGCGTGGATTGTCAGTTTTATTGCCATAGGAACCATGAAATGTTCGACAATGGTGAAAGTGACAATGACCGGCTGGAACTTCACAGGCAACAGGAGTTACCTTAGTTGGTAAGTCGGGTCTGTTTAATAGCCATTCGGGATCCGCAACATCAATATCATCTCTGCTGTATTTAACATCCCAACGGTGGCTTCCAGGAACAACATACATACAGCCATTAGCCACAGTTGCGTCATCAAGGGCAATCCAGCAAGTTGCTAGGTCTGCGGGGGAAACATGGGACCAGTAGGTATAGTCTTGATGCCAAGCGAGAGCAGTTTTTTCATCGTAGGCGGGTTTATAAATCATTTGATCTTCCCACAGACGAACGGGACCATCCATAAGGTCATGCGCTAGACAACTAACATCAATGTTATCTAAAATTTTAGCAAAAGTAGTGTCATGGCGATGTAAGTTCACAATTTTTACTGAAGGTAATTGACCCTTGGCTTTAGAACGGTCGACAGTCTCTCCTTTGTATAGTTGAGGGAAAGAGACACTTCCATCTAAGATTCCTTGAATACGATTCTTTAATTCCTTTATTTGTTCATCTGACAATACACGGGGGCCTAATAGGTAGCCGTTGGTTTGAAAGAAATCAATTTGTTCCTGATTAAAATGCACAGTTTCTCCTTTTAGTTTACGATAAACATAAGTTTAGGCTTTTTACTATTACACGGCAATAGCCTGCTATTTTAACATACAATTTTAATGCGACTTATCATAGTCAGCAAGATTTGGTTAGGACCCTTTTATTGATAGAAGCTTCATCTGATAGGTATTAAGCTAATTCGCTTTAGTCCGTATAAATCATTAGTAGCCAACAATAAACTGATTCAAACTTTAGTTTGGACCCGGATTAACCAAATTCCTTTAGAAACGACTGATGAGCTTCTAGAGGTGATCCAGTAAGGACTTCTAGTCGTCCACGACGATGTGAGCTTTCACCAGGAGAAAGATTTCCAAAGAAAGGATTTGAGTGAATACATCCATACGCTGCTGTAGTGTTACTTTGAAGAAATTGGCTGTCGCACCAAGCTAGCCAGAGAGTCTTTTTTGTGTCAGTTGATCTTACATAAATAAATCCATCGTCGGGTTTTTCGACAGTATGACTCCATTTAGCATCCGGAATTTTAGGATCTCCATGGAGTTGCTGAGGAGGATGATTTTTGACGAATGCAAATAGATATTCTGGTTTGCCACCAATTGTTTTCATATCATTCAACGTTCTAAATTGACTGTTAACTACGCAGCCTGTACGTTCTCTTTTCAGATCTAGAAAAGAAAAAGCTGGAGTTAGTTGCAGGCAAACAGCTGCAAGAACTTGCTTCCACTGGGTTTTACTAAGATTAGTAATAGATAAATTCAATTCAAAGCCAGAATTATCAGGTTTAATGGAACCAGTAACAGTAATACGTGATGGGACTTTCAGTTCGTAACGAAGACTTGAATCAGTCATGAGAGACCAAGAGACTGAAGGAGTTGCAGCATTAAAAAAGACGGGTCTTTCTCCCGTCGCTCCAATTTCAACCATTTCTGGGAGCCACAGGGCCGCTAGATCAATACCCTTGGAGTCTAAGGGTAGGATTACTTGTGTAGACCGAATTTCTACAGAGGCCATAGTAATATCTCCAAATTTTAAAATGTTCTAGTAAGTCCTTTGAAATCTGCTTTTAAACTGTCTTTATTGAATGTTACCCTTTATTCAAAAATGAGTTAACCTCACTGCGTGATGGAATTGAATCCTGTGCTCCTAAAGAGGTCACTGAGATTGCAGCGGCAGCATTAGCAAAAAGAATTGATTCTTTTAAAGTTTGTTCCTCGGATAAACCTACGGCTAAGGCCCCGTTAAAGGTGTCTCCAGCAGCAGTTACATCAATCGTTTCGACCGAATGAGCTGGAAAATGACAACATTCTTTTCGAGTAGCTAACCAGGCTCCTTTTCTGCCCATTTTTAAAATGACACAGGATGGTCCAAGGGATAATAGGTCTTGACTTATTGAAGCTGCTTGTTCCAAAGTGATTTCCCCTGATTGCTGACCGAGTAACATAAGAGCTTCACTTTCATTAGGGGTTAGGATGTCAACTTTGTTAAGCAAACCAGGGTTTAGTGTACTTGCTGGAGCTGGATCTAGAATGGTGGTCATCCCAGTGTTTTTTGCTAAAGAGATAGCCTCTTCTACGGTTTTTAAAGGTGATCCTAGTTGGGTAAGTAAGTAGCCTTCTTGGTATTCTTGAAATAATTCCTTAAAATCACTTGGTTGTAATGAGTCATTGGCTCCAGGTGTCACTGTAATTTGGTTTTGTCCTCCATGTTCTACCAAAATAAGGGCTATTCCAGTAGGAACCTCCGGAGTTGGTAGCACTAATTTGGTATCGACACCAACAGATGAAAGGCTTGTTATTAAATTTTCTCCAAATATGTCTTCGCCTACCCGACCAATCATCTTAACCCGTTGTCCTAGTTTCCCTGCGGCAACTGCCTGATTGGCACCTTTGCCGCCAGGGACCATACGAAAATCTTTACCCATTATAGTTTCTCCCCTCACGGGTAGTTTTGGAGTTTGAACAACAAAGTCCATATTTAGATCTCCTATAACTATAATGGGTTTCATAATTGTCCTCAGGAGAAAACCTATCAAACAAAATGTCAAAAACTTGGAATATGGTGCATACTATTTTTATAATTTTAAACACTTTGATACAAGGATATTTTTCATTGGATTTTAATTTTTAAAATACGAGGGTATTGTCATGGATAATAACCGGAAAACTTCCTACAACCTTGATGGCTTAGTAGGGTTGGTCACTGGAGCTGCACAGGGACTAGGTTTAGGTATTAGTAATGAACTTGCTAAAAGAAATGCTTGTGTTGTGATGGCTGATGTGCAGGAACAAAAGCTTAGAGAAGTTGTGTCAGGACTTCAAGATGACGGACTAAATGTCCAATCTTTAACGCTGGATGTTTCTGATAGCAGTCAGGTAAATAATGCTTTTAGAGAAGTAATATACAAACACCAACAGCTTGATATTTTGGTTAATAATGCTGGACTAGGACAGACGGTTATGTCGGTTGGAGAGCTAAGCGATGAGGAGTGGAATAAAGTTCTAACAGTGACACTAACGGGGACATTTTACTGTTGTCGAGCTGCAGTGCCTATTTTAGAAAGACAAGGCTCGGGTGTGATTGTCAATCTGGCTTCTGTTGCTGGACACAGTCCTGCGGCTCTAGTAGCTGCCTATAATGTGGCTAAGGCAGGAGTAATCAGTTTAACTAAAACATTAGCTCTTGAACTAGCCGCTTATGGTGTTCGAGTTAATGCTGTAAGTCCAGGACCTATCTATACTGACTTCAATAAAAAAGTGATGGCTGAGCGGGCTCAAACGTTAAATATTTCAGAAGAGGAAATGATATCTCGAGTAGAAAAATCAATACCCCTAGGGCGATGGGGAGAACCTAACGAAATTGCTGAAGCGGTTGCATTTCTTTGTAGCCCTGCCTCAGCTTGGATAACAGGAGAAGTGTTGAGAGTTAGTGGTGGCTTAGAAGGAGTTTCTGCAACACCTCCGCGGCGGTCAGAGCCACTGAAAGGTTAATAAATCGATAAGACTTTTTAAAATTGGGGAGGACGATGGCAAGATGTTCCTGTAATCTTTTCTAGTGCCACAGCTGCTTGGAATAATTTAGATTCATTAAAGTGTGCTGCAACTAGCTGGACGCCTATTGGAAGCCCATCAGGGCTTTGTGTAAACGGTATTGAAATAGCAGGTGAACCAGAAATACCAAAGGCAGGTGTGATACTAGCTCCGTGTATAGGAGGAGCAGTTTTCCCATTGATTGAATGACTAATAGCATCATGGATTGGGGCAGTTATAGGTGCGGTAGGTAAGAGTAGAATATCAAAAGTTGAGAAATGCTTTATCATGTCATATCGAAGCTGTTCACACCCCGCCAATGCTCTAACATAATCTTGAATACCTGGAAGTGGTGTTCCTAAAAGCTGTTGAATTGGCGCAGTTAGCTGGTCATGTTTTCCCTTAATCAACTGTTCAAAATAATGGGGAGCTTCAGCAATTAAAAGAGCCATCACAAGATTAATGGGTTTATCTTGTTTCCATTTATCCAAAGTAACTGGTTCTACGATACAACCATGGTTTTTTAGTGCTGATGCTGCATCTACAACTGCTTTTTGAATTGCTTGGGCTACAGGTTGAAAGGGACCTTCTGCTATCCAACCAATTTTTAATTGTGAGGGAGGGAGGTCTATGGTGGTTATGTCTGGACCCCCAACCGGAACCGCATAAGGGTCCTGTCCATCAGGACCTAATAGCACTGATAAAGTCAGGGCTGCATCTTTGACGGTTCGATTCAGTGAACCAACGTGCATGTAACGTGACATTAATTCCGGCCATTGTCCTGTTAGAGGAATTCGTCCATGAGTTGGTTTAAACCCGACGATACCACAGTAATGAGCAGGGAGGCGATTTGATCCCCCCAGATCGGTGCCAATACCTAAAGGAGAAAGTCCTGCAGCAATAGCAGAAGCTTCTCCGCCACTAGAGCCTCCAGCCGTTTTCAGTAAGTCCCAAGGATTATTTGTTTGGCCGAATACGTTGTTATTGGTTTCATCTGATAGAGCAAATTCTGGGAGGTTAGTCTTTCCAAGAAGAATTGCACCGGCTTGTTTGAGCCTTTTGACTGCTGTTGCATCTTGATCAGGTATACGGTGCTGAAACAGGCGTGAACCTCTTGTAGTTTTGATTCCAGCAGTATCAAAACAGTCCTTGGCGGTAAACGGAACACCATGTAATTT
>CAYWYX010000063.1:0-3840 GCA_964462735.1 uncultured Acidobacteriota bacterium
AACTTGGAGACCAGATTTACAATTATCGGTACTTGTGGAAAATCCTTACGATGAGATCTTAAAAGGTAATCCTAACTTATCTAGCATTTTTCTGATGCCGTCTAAGACTCCTACTAGGCAACAATTCACTCCTAGTGCACGTTGGAAAGTGCTTTGGAAAATTAGGAAAGAACGTTTTGATTGTTGTATTAACCTACACGGAGGGTCAACCAGTGCATTGACGACTCTCATGAGTAAAGCTCGCTACCGCGTTGGACTTCACAATTTCAGAAATTCTTTTTGTTATAACCATCGAATTAAGGTTCCAAAATTAACAACAAAAACTCATTGGCACTCAGTAAGATATCAAATGGAATGGCTTCGCCAATTAGGTCTTCCTGAAACTCCTATTCCTTCTCTCCAGTTATTTCCTGACCCTAAGTCAAAATCAAAAATAAATGTTCAACTTGAACAGGCTGGTATATTTCCAAATCGACCCTACTGTGCTATTCAACCAAGTTCTCGTTTTTACACTAAGGAATGGACTGAAGCTGGATTTGCAGAAATTGTAGACTACCTTCAAGAATACTTCGGCTACTCCACCGCACTAGTTGGAGATGTTAATGAAACATCCAAACTCAGAAGAATTGCCAGTCTCTGTCGAACCTCTCCAATTGTTCTAGGAGGATTATCAATTTCGGATCTTATTTGGGTGCTAAAGCAAGCCCGAATTTATATTGGAAATGATTGTGGCCCTACCCATCTAGCTGCAGCTCTTGCTGTGCCGACAATTGTATTGTTTGGTCCTTCTGATTCAAAAGTGTGGTACCCATGGCAAGTAGAACATGAAATAGTCCAAAATACTTTTGAATGTAACCCCTGCCCTTTTCACCGATGCTATGTTTATGATGAGCCTAAATGCATCTTAAGTATCACCCCAGACCAAGTAAAACAAGCAGTAAATCGATTACTAATAAGGATTGGAACTGTCACAACCTAGAAATTGATTTCAAACATTGATCTATAACAATCCTATTTTTTCTAAAAACACTTTGGATTCCTACTACAAATTTTTATTTTTAACTTTGTTTGGATCGAAAATATTTTGTTCTCACAGTCACTTTGTTAATTCGTGACATGTTTGGTTGAAAACCAATCCCTATTTCAGGTAAAACATGAATTTTCCCTGACGAATCTACCTCAATCGCTGGATCAACAATGTCTTCATGAAAATAACGTTTACTTGCGGATACATCCCCAGGTAATGAAAAATTTTTTAGAGTTGAAAGAGCTATGTTATGAGCCCGACCTATACCAGATTCCAACATTCCACCGCACCAAACAGGAATTTGGTGAGAATGGCAGATATTATGAACTTTTATAGCCTCGCTATAACCACCTACTCTACCTAACTTAATGTTGATAATCTGACAAGCCCCTGCCTCAATAGCTTTACGAGCATCCTCTGCATCCAAAATAGATTCGTCCAGACAGATCGGTGTTTTTAGGGCCTTTTGTAGCTGAACGTGATCCAGAATGTCATTCCAGGCTAAGGGTTGTTCAATCATTAAGAGCCCAAAATCATCTAAGGCTTTCAAATGTTCTAAATCTTGAAGCTTATATGCTGAGTTTGCATCACACATCAGTATGATTTTCTGAAAACGTTTTCGAATTTCCTGAACAACTTTAACATCCCAGCCGGGTTTAATTTTGATTTTAATTCTTTGGTAGCCAGCTTCCAATTCCCGATCAATCTTCGTTAAAAGCTCATCGATACTCTCTTGAATGCCAATAGACACTCCACAATCTAAACTCTGTCGGCTACCACCCAATAGCTGATAAATTGGTTTTTTCAATTCACGGGAGTACAGATCCCAAATAGCTGTTTCTAACGCAGCTTTAGCCATGTTATGACCTCGAATCCGCTTAAGTAATGGGGCCACATCAAGGGGATGATTAATGTTTGCACTTAAAATTGGAGGGATCACAAAATCTTTAAGAATATGCCAAGCTGTTTCTGTTGATTCATGGTTATAGAAGGGACCCTCAGGAGAAGTTGCTTCTCCATAACCAACAACCCCATCTGCAAGAACCTTAATTAATATTACACGCCGGAGAGTAGTACGACCAAAACTCGTCTCAAAAAAAGAAATAAGTGGCATTTGTACTTCCCTCATCTCAATCTGTTCAATTTTCATAAATTTAGTACCAAATGGGTTAGAAGAGCGGCTCTAGGCACAAGACTCTCTAGCACGACATGTTCGTCCAGAGCGTGAGCACCTGACCCATCTGGACCCAAGCCATCGAGAGTAGAAATCCCCATGGCAGCAGTAAAACATCCATCACTACCTCCCCCAGTTGAACCTTCCCTCAATTCGATGCCTAATTCCGTTGCAAGTTGGTGGGCTCGCTGAAATAATTGAATTACTTGTTTAGTTCGTTCAAGGGGAGGACGATTGAGACTTCCTTCAATTTTGATCGCAGTACCCTTCAGTTTTGTTTGAAGCGAGTTTATTTTTTGAACTAGTCTTTTGCCTTCGCTAATCGTTTTCACTCGAACATCAACCTCAATCTCAGCTCGATCAGCAACAACATTGGAACGAGATCCCCCTCTTATTACGCCAGGATTGACAGTAGTTCCCTTATCAAAATCATTTAAGTTATAGAGCTCAAGTATTTGATAAGCTACTTCTTGAATGGCACTCACCCCATTGTGATAATCAATTCCAGCATGTGCAGCAAGCCCGCTGGTGGTTATTTTGAATTTTCCAACACCTTTCCGGGATGTCTTAAGTGCCCCTCCAGTAATACATGGTTCAAGAACCAATGTAACTGCACATTTTTTTGCTTCACTTTCAATCAAGGTTCGTGCGGTTGGGGTTCCTACCTCTTCATCTGAATCAAAAAGAATGGTAAAGGGCCGTTTTATGTGCGATTTTTTGTGAGATAAATAACGAACCATAGCCAAAATCAAAGTAATTCCACCCCGCATATCAAATGCCCCCGGCCCAAAAATTTTTCCACCTTCCAAACGAGCAGGTCGACGTCTAGCCTCCCCTTTATCCCAAACTGTATCTAAATGCCCTAAAATCAAGATTGGCTTAAGATCATTAGAATGCCCAGCAAATCTAGCTATTAAATGATTTCCTCCAAGGTTATTGGGAATCGTTTCAACAGTTCCTCCATCATTGCTCAATTGCTCGCCTAGATTTCGGGCTAAGGTATCAAGGGCTAGCTTGTCGTTAGAAGGAGAATCTGTATTAATTAAATTTTTAAGCCACTCAATCATTTGCGGCTCTAATGTTTGGAAGTAAGAGATCAAGGTTGACATAGGAATAATTAGGAGCTTCCAGCAGTTTTATTGAATCAAAGACCATTATAAAATATCACAGCTCAGATTTTCTGTTGTAAACATTAATCATTCTTCTTTTTAAAATGTCCGTTACCTCCCGTTCGAACCTTAAAGATAGAGGCACTATCAGTTAACACTATATGAAAGAACCATTGTCATATCTTAAAGATGAAATGTTTTTGGATATTAAACTAGGGAGAACTAACAACTTTATAAAAAAGCGGATATTTTGGGGAATTGACTAATTGTTTAGGGGGTTTATGTTATAAAATCAAAGCTCTTATCTTTAATATTAAAAAATGCCTATAGGTATTTCTTTAGTCCTAATACTACTTAAAAAATAGAAACTAATTAGATTTTCACTATACTTTTCTATGACTAAGCATTCAAAAAAAACCTCAATTCCTTCTAATTCACCTCAGTGGGGGATGAAGATTTTAAGACAACTTTCGCTTGAAGATAAAATTGGTCAAATGATTATGCCAGCCATCCAAGGGAGTGATTTTAAT
>CAYWYX010000063.1:3940-13736 GCA_964462735.1 uncultured Acidobacteriota bacterium
AAGAGACATCCAATTCGGTGGCTTTATTCTCTTTGGAGGAGGAGCTTACGAATCTGTAATTGTTATCGAAAAACTCCAAGCGAGCTCTAAAATTCCTCTTTTGATTGGGTCTGATTTTGAACGAGGTGCGAATTTCAGAATTCACGACACAACATCCCTTCCCTGGAATATGGCAATAGGAGCAACCCAATCTGAAAAATGGGCCTATGAACAGGGGAAAATTACGGCTCAACAAGCTCGGGCTTTGGGAGTTAACTGGATATTTGCACCCGTAGTAGACGTAAATAATAATCCAGCCAATCCTGTAATTAATATTCGATCATTTGGAGAAGACCCTAAGTTAGTAGGCAAACTGGGCAGCGCTTTTGTGAAAGGGGCTCAATCAGGTGGTGTTCTAGCAACAGCCAAACATTTTCCTGGACATGGAGACACTGAGATCGATTCCCACTTAGCCTTACCTACAATATCAGTTAGCCGCCACAGATTGGAGAAGGTTGAACTACCTCCATTCAAACAGGTAATTGCTGCCGGCGTTCAAACAGTCATGACAGCTCACCTATATGTTCCTGCCCTTGAAAAAATATCTTATAGACCAGCAACATTATCAGTTTCGATACTGGAAAAATTTCTCCGTAAAAAATTAAAATTTAAAGGATTAATTGTTTCAGACTCTATGAAAATGGAGGGATTAACTAGAAACTATTGGTCTGGTGAAGCTGCAATTCAAGCTGTATTAGCAGGTGTAGATGTACTACTCGATCCTCCTAATCCAAAAGTGGTCTTTCAGGCAATATTAGAGGCAGTCTCTGAAGGACGTATCTCAAAATCAAGGATAAATACATCCGTCAAGCGAATTTTTCAAGCGAAATCTTGGCTTGAGTTACACCAAAGTCATCAAACTAGTTCTCTCTCTGTAGTGGAACAAGTAAATACACCAGAGATTGGGGAAAAAGCTCAGGAAATGTCTGAAGCAGCGGTTACTATTGTAAGAGATAACTACTCTAAGCTTCCTTTAGACTCCCGAAAAATTTCTTCAGCCCATTTGATTTTAATCACAAGAAGTCATCAGTTTCAATGTGCCGCTGAATTTGAAATACAGCTAAGGGCCCGTATAGAATCGGTGCAGGTGGATCGACTTAATTTAACAAATCTTATCCAAGCTAAACCATTAGCTAAACAAGTAGACCTAACAATAATAGCCCTTTTCACCCCTTTGATAACAGGAACAGGAGAGATTAGTTTTCCCTCTAAAATGTCAAATCAAATTAGGAAGTTAATCGAAGACAAACCAGATTTAGTTATGGTTTCACTAGGCAATCCTTACTCGATTATCCAGTTTCCCTTAGCCTCAAGTTATCTATGTACCTATAGCCATGTAAAAGCTTCGCAGATTGCAGCAGTTAAAGCTTTGTTTGGAGAAATCCCTGTAAAAGGCAGATTACCTGTTTCCCTTCCAGGAATTGCTAACTGTATGACTGGTCTCAAACGTAAGTCTTTGAATATGACTCTTCGGAGAGTAAGATCAGGGTTAAGTCCAACTAAAGGTGAAGTGTTAGAGCTCAAAAAACAATTAGCTCTAGTTATCAATAGTGGTATTCAAAATCAAAGCTTTCCAGGAGCTTCTCTCGCCCTTGGCTTCCATGGGGAATTAATCATCGAAAGAGGTTATGGAAAATTTACTTATGACAATAAAAGTCCTTTGGTAAAACAGGAGACCATTTTTGACTTGGCTTCACTTACTAAAGTAATAAGTACCACAACCCTAGTCATGCAAGCCTATGAAAATGGAAAACTATCATTAGATACTCCGATCCATCATTTTTTTTCAAGTTTTTCGTTTCAAAACAAACAATCTATTACTGTTAAGCATCTATTGACCCACAGCTCGGGATTTCCGCCATACTTCCCTTTTTACAAAAAGATCCAAGGAAAAGAGAACATCTTAAGAAAACTCTTGAGAATCCAGCTCCAATATCAACCGGGCTGTAAAAGCCTCTATAGTGACTTAGGATTTATTCTATTAGGAAGTATTCTAGAAAAATTGAATGGGGAAACTTTAGATAATATGGCCAATCAACAAATTTTTGGTCCCTTGGGGATGTATCAAACTATGTTTAAACCCAAACCAGCCTTATGGTCTAAAACTGCACCTACAGAGAAAGATCCCTGGAGAAATCGTCTGCTTCGTGGAGAGGTTCACGATGAAAATGCCTGTGCGCTTGGAGGAGTGGCCGCCCATGCTGGTCTATTTGGAACTGCTGGGGACTTAGCAATCTTCTGTCAAACCTTGTTAAATGGAGGGGTATATAACCATTGTAGAATTTTAAAGAATTCTACAATCAAAACCTTTACCCAGCGTCAACAACTTCCAATAGGTAGTAGTCGAGCTCTTGGTTGGGATACTCCTAGTAAAGGAAGTTCAGCCGGACAATGGCTTTCTAAAGATTCTTTTGGCCATACTGGGTTCACTGGAACCTCACTGTGGATTGATCCAATTCGTCAAATTTTTATTGTCTTATTAACTAATCGAGTGCATCCAACTCGTCAAAATAATGCCATTCAACAACTTCGCCGGGAAGTTTCAAACATAATCACAGATACCATAGACCATTGGTAAGAAGCTTCTAGAAAAGCTAGAAAATTCTGATTGAGAAAACCTAATATGAATCGATTAGCATTTTTAGCCCGAAAAGTTATTACACCAGAAACGGTAATTTTAGATGGGGTAGTACTAGTAGAAGGAACAAAAATTTTAGAAGTTGGTAATTATAAATCAGTTAAATTTTCGAAGAAAGAATTCTCGATTTGGGGAGGTTCTCAATACTGTTTAGTTCCAGGATTTATTGATACTCATATTCATGGAGCCCAAGGACGAGATGTAATGGAAGGAACTAAAGATGCCCTTGATATAATTTCTCAATCATTGGCTCGTCATGGGACAACTGCATATTTAGCAACAACTATCACCGCATCTGTAGAAAAAACTCTTCAATCAGTTGAAAGAATTGGGAACCAAATTAGGCATTCTCGACAGGGCGCTCAATTAATTGGAATTCATTTGGAGGGTCCTTTTATAAGCCCTGAGAAGTGTGGTGCACATCCCGCGATCCACATTCATCCTGCCTCAGTTTCATTATTAGAACAAATTATTACTCGTGCTAATAATCAAGTTAAACTAATTACGTTAGCGCCAGAAATTAAAGGTGTTAAAGATTTAATTCACTATGCTCGCTCTAAAAATATAGTAGTTTCTCTGGGACATTCTAATTCTGTTTATAAAGATGCTCAGGAAGCCATAAGTCAAGGTGCCAGTAACGCTACCCATATTTTTAATGCAATGCGGTCCTTTAATCACAGAGAACCTGGGATTATTGGAGCAATCCTTACAAACCCAAACATTTGGACTGAATTAATTGCGGATGGTATTCATGTTACCCCTAATACAATTAATTTCTTACTTCAATCAAAAGGTACTCGAAAACTTTTGCTGATCACTGATTCTATTAGTGCGCAGGGCATGCCAGATGGTCACTACCACTTAGGAGACTCTCAAGTTACAGTTTTGAATGGAGTGTGTCGTAATTCAGAAGGAAAATTAGCAGGTAGCACTTTAACTCAGGATAAGGCTATGAAGAACCTTCTAAATTGGAGCAAGTTGCCCCTTCAAGAGATCATATTTATGCTTACCAAAAATCCTGCCAAATCTTTAAAAATAGCAAACTCCAAAGGTTCACTTACCCCAGGAAACGATGCTGACATGGTTCTCCTACTTCTAAATGACCTAAGTGTCCATACTACAATTATTAAGGGGAAAATAGGCTATACCATTGGATAAAATTCTTGTTAAAGGTGGAGAAATTCTTAGGGGTCCAGTACGTATCAGTGGAGCAAAGAATGCTGCTTTGCCTACTATGGCTGCCTGCTTACTAACTGAAGATCAAATAATTTTACGCAATCTTCCTCAAGTTCGTGACATTGAAACTACTGGGAAATTGCTTCAGGAAATGGGATGTGAGGCTGAACTTGATCAAATTTCTAAAAACCATATGTGCATATTAAGAGCTAAAGACCCTATTACCTGTGAAGCTCCTTATGAACTGGTGAAGACGATGCGTGCCTCGGTATTGGTATTAGGGCCTCTGCTTGCACGATTAGGTCAAGCATATGTTTCTTTACCCGGTGGTTGTGCAATTGGAGCCCGGCCTATAAATCTTCACATTGAAGGATTGAAAAAGCTTGGAGCTACCATAAATATTGAACATGGTTACGTTAAGGCTCGAGCTGATCAACTCATTGGATCAAAGGTAGTCTTCGATCAAATTACTGTCACAGGCACCGAAAACTTAATGATGGCGGCTTCACTAGCTAAAGGTGAAACAATTCTGCTCAATGCAGCTTGTGAGCCAGAAGTAACTGATCTAGCCAATTTGCTTCGCTCAATGGGTGCTCTAATTGAAGGAGATGGAACTAACACCATTCGTATCAATGGTGTTTCTAATCTAAATGGAGCTGATCATACCATTATCCCAGACCGCATTGAGGCTGGAACATTCATGATTGCTGGAGCCATAACTGGAGGCGAAATTGAATTAATTGGCTGTCAACCCTATCATTTAAGCACAGTCATCAATACATTGAAGAAGGCTGGTGTTATAGTTGAAGAAACTGAAAGAAATAGCTGTATCGTAAGGGCACCACACGAAATCCAAGCCTGTAATATAATCACCAAAGAATATCCTGGATTCGCCACTGACATGCAGGCGCAATTCATGGGGCTTATGACACAAGCTCATGGCACTTCTATCATCACTGAAACTGTTTTTGAGAGTCGATTTCTTCATGCTAGTGAAATGATTCGAATGGGAGCTAACATCAAAATTGAAGGTAATCAAGCAACTATTTTTGGTAAAACTAATTTAACTGGTGCCAATGTAATTGCCTCTGATTTGAGAGCTAGCGCGTCTTTAGTGTTAGCTGGACTTGTTGCTACTGGTGAAACGATCATTGACCGTGTTTACCATTTAGATAGAGGATACGAAAGAATTGAACACAAACTAAAAAATCTTGGCGCTAAGATCGTAAGAATTTCAAAGTAAATAAATGACTGGAAAGAACAATTTTTGTTTATCTTATTTATTAACAGGGAATTGCAGGCAGACTTTAAGTGCACCATCTAGCCGCTCGGAGAACAGTTTAAAGGCGTGTTGAATTTTATTTAGAGGCAATTTATGAGTAATAAGCGGTCTCACATCAATCCGTCCCTCATTAATCCACTTAATCGCCAATGGAAAGTCAATTTTAAAATCTGGATTGTGACTACTAGTTATGTTTAGACTCTTAGTAACCACTTTTAACCATTCAACTCCATTAATAGTTTGAGGGGCAATCCCAAAATAGTGAAGTCTACCCTGATTTTTGCATATCTCGATGCACAAATTCAAACTCTCTCCTTGATGACCAGCAGCCTCTACAACCAAATCAACCATTTCTCCACCAGTCAAATCTTGAATAGCTTGCACTGGATCATCTTTACTGTTATCAATCACTGCAGATGCACCCATTAACTTACTTATCTGCAATCTCGTAGCTAGGACATCAATAGCTATAACTTCACTCGCTCCAAGGTTTTTCAGAGCAGCACAGAAAAGTTGTCCAATAGGTCCTTGGCCAACTACAGCAATTTTCCAACCTAATAAATTTGGCAGTTTTCTTAGTCCATAAAGTACAGTTCCAAGAGGTTGTGCAACCACCATTTCTTCAGATGGACGATTTGATTCGAAAATAACTATTCGGTCTTCAGAAATTGCCATTCGTTCAAAAATTCCTTCATGATTTAGAGGTACTGCTAAAACTTTCTGACCAACACTTAGGTTTCCACCATTTGAACAAACAATAGTTCCCACCATTTCATGTAATGACATACCAATAGGTAGAGGATAAGATGGCTGATTCTTATTAAAGTAAGGACTATCAGAACCACAAAGACAAGCCATCTCAGGTTGGAAAATCACCTGACCTGGTTTGACCAATTCAGGTTCAGGATGATCTATAAGTTTAATCTGACCTAATTTTTTTATTTGGCCGGCTAACATAGGTGACTGAGCTTACGCTGATTCACTTTAAGAATCAAGGATGCGATTTTTTAAATTCTTTTAACAAAGTCTTCGAATTCAATGAATGACCTTTTTGACTAGTAGGGTATAATCTTAACGCTTAATAACATTAATTTGGATTTAATTTAGGAAGGAGTTTGAAACCATGGCAGATCGAGGAGATGGAATTTTAGCAGCCTTATCAGACTTCGTGAAGGAATATGACTGTCCAGATTGTAAATCACCCATGAGAGTTGCTCCCGTCTGGGATTTTGTACTTGGAAAAGGGTGGTCCGCCTGTGGACACTGTTGGAAAACTTTTCGATTAAAAGAAGGTGCTCAGTTAGAAGGTTACAGTATTAAACGTGAAGATTTAGAGCTCGTTGACCAAAAAGCAGAAGTAGGTGTTGCAAGTAGTTATGTCTGGAACGCCGTTAAATTAGAAAGTAGTCGAGTGGCGGCTGTCGATTTCTTTGTAAGTGTGGCCTTCACTGCCTTTTTTGATGGTTTGGAACGAAATTATCCTGTTTTAGACCAACAAGACTACGATATCACTTGGAGATACCTCTCCCAAGCAGGGGCATTTGCCGTTGACAGCCTTGATACTCGCATTATTGCCGACGCCTTTGAAAAAGTGGAACGTTACAAACCTACGAGTTAGATCTAATATCCTTAGCCACATCATTTTAGGTTGGATGGTTCTATTTGTCGGGCTATTGGGAAACTTGTCGGGACAAATCAATGCGGGCAAATTAGGCGGGGCTGTCAATGATCTGACTCAGGCTACGATCAAAGGGGCTACAGTTAAGCTATATAACCCCACTACAGGATTTAGCCGTCAAGTTCTTACAGATTCCCGAGGAAGATTCTCCTTCAATAATGTTCCTTTTGATCATTACCTATTAAAAGTAGAAGCCGCAGGATTTCAGACTTCGAGCCAAAAGGTCCGTATTCGATCTAATCTTCCCTTAATAGTAAACATATCCCTAGATCTTGTGTCTGAAACCCAGACTATTCAGGTAGCAGCACTAATTGAAGAAGACTCATTAGGAATGGAAACTGATCTTGACCAAAGCTTTATTGAAATACAACCAAGTAGCAAACCTGCAGATGGATTACAAAAAATCATAAGTACTGTCCCCGGCTGGATTAGTGAGGACAATGGATTGTTACATGTTAGAGGAGTCGACAATGGCTTACTCTTCGTCATAGACGGAATTCCTTTGACTGACCGTATAGACCCTCTGTTCGGTGGAACCCCTCAAAATGAAATAATTGAATCAATGCAGGTAATCAATGGTCATATTCCAGTTGAATATGGCCATGCCTCAGGTGCAGTTCTTCAAATAACTCCGAAATCTGGAATTGATAGAGAGTTAGGAGGTTCTCTTTCTATAGGTGGAGGAAATTTCCAAACCGGACAAATTGGTTATACATTAGGTGGTAATCTAAAAAAACGTTTAGGCTTCTACATAGGACACTCTCTGACCGGATCAGGTCGACGTTATCTCGATCCTATTCACCCAAAAAACTTCAATAATAGTGGAAGAGCACTTCGATTCAATTCTAGAGTTGATTGGTATCCAACTAATCAAGACACCTTAATCTTTAACGTTGGCTTTCATAACAGTAGATTTCGGGTCACTAACACTCTTGATCAGGAGCTTAGTGGACAAAGGCAACGTCAGGAACTCTCCAATAACCATCAGTCAGTGACCTGGCAAAAGATTTGGTCACCCTATACTGTTTCAGATATAGGAGGGTATCACCGTTATTTTCGATCCGAATTGCTCCCTAGTCCAAATGACACACCCCTTTCGGCTACTCAGTTAAGAAAACATTCCCGTACAGGAATACTATTAAACTTTATCCACTTTGTTAAAGGACACACACTGAAGGCAGGAACTGAAGGACAAAGAGCAGCACCTCATGAAAAATTTTCCTTTTTTATTACTGACAAAACGCTGGCTGAAAAAACTGGTATTAGTCCTATGGTAATGCTTTTTGACCAAAATAATCCTTTTTCTTTTAGAGATTCTGCTATTCGATGGCAGGGATCTGCTTATATCCAAGACACTTTTTCTTTAAAAACTAACTGGACAATTAATGCTGGAGTTCGTTTTGACCGGACTACAATCATGGTTTCTGACTCTCTCTTGAGCCCTCGAGTTGGAACTGCTTTTTATCTGCCAACTACTAAGACAGTCCTCCGTGCCTCTTATAATCGACTTTTTACGCCACCTCAATTAGAAAACCTTCTTCTTTCTTCATCTCAAAAAGCATTTCGTTTGTCTCCTTTTGCAGATCAACAGACTATTGACAGTATGGCAGTACCTCCTGAGAAACAGCATGCCTTTGAGACTGGATTTGGACAATCTTTTGGAAACTGGTTCCAGTTGAATACAGCCTATTGGTGGCGATTAATTAAAAATTCTGGGGATCCCAATGTTTTTCTGGGCACCTCAATTATATTTCCAAATTCTGTTAATAGGGGTAAAGCCCAAGGCTTGGAAGCTAGAATTGATTTTCCTCAAAAAAAAGGTTGGTCTGGTTATATAAGCTACTCAAACTCACGAATTTTTCAAATAGGCCCTATTAATGGTGGGCTTTTCCTAGAAGATAATATTATCGATATCGGCCCGGGTATCAAATTTAATCCAGACCATGACCAAAGGAATACGGGTGCGTTCGGAGTGTTATATAGATATCCATCTGGAATCTGGATTTCACTTTCGGGTCGCCATGCAAGTGGTACACCGCTTGAAGTTGACCCTAACGAATTAGAAGATTTAAAAGAGCGACCAGGGTCGGACCTAGTCAACTTTAAAAGACAGCGAATAAGACCCCGCTCTTTGTTTGATTTTTCAGTTGGCAAGGATTTCTCTATTAGAGAAAACCGTTTAATAAGAACTCAGTTTGATATCCAGAATTTAACTAATAAGCGCTTTGCCTATAATTTTGGGAATCCTTTTTCTGGAACTCATTTTGGACATCCAAGACTTTGGAGTGGGAAAATCCGAATTAGTTTTTAAGTATATTAAAATCAAATTTAGGAATTAATCATGAAGAAAAAATCAGCTCTACCGTCAGGGAAAAACTTGTTAACCAGTCTGCTATTTATTTTAATTTCAGTCAGTTGCTCCAAACCAGTCACACCAAAAGTAACATCAAAAACACTGATTGATCCTCCGTCACCAGTAACTGCACAAATAGCTTTCCACAGAGTATTTGTGCTAGCTAAAGATTGGTCAGCCGATTCAAAACTTCTTAATATTTCAAGCTTTAATTTGAAAAAGCTTCCTAGTAACTCTGGTAAATGTGCTGTATGGCAAGCAATTTTTGTATCTAGGACAAAAAGAAAATCTCGAAGCTATACTTACTCAGTCATTAAAGCTGGGAGGAGCATTCGTAAAGGTGTGCGAATAGGACTCGAAGAATCCTGGTCCGGCAGAGGAAGGCAAAAGCCCTTTATTCATCAACTCTTTAGGATAGACTCGGACAAGGCTTTTTTCACAGCTAGAGAAAAAAGTGAAACCTTTTTGAAAAAAAATCCAAATCTTCCAGTTCACTTCTTACTAGAATCTACCGCTAGATTTACAAGTCCTGTTTGGAGAGTAATTTGGGGAGAAACTGTTGGCTCTAGTAAACGTACTATATTTGTCGATGCTTCTACTGGACTTTTTTTGGGACAAAGTTAAATATGT
>CAYWYX010000064.1:0-10500 GCA_964462735.1 uncultured Acidobacteriota bacterium
CAGAAAATTTCTGGATTACTTCAATATGCTTGCCACACTTTTTACAGCTATACTCATATATAGGCATTTTTTCTAAACTCCAATTAAGGAACTAACCTTTTTTTAAGTCAGAAACTTAGCAGCTGTCTGTCAAAAATTCAAGGATCAGGGTAGGCTAATTATTAAGATGTTATCTGCTATCTTTTTTTAAAAAACTGAAATTTAATTTTTTGCGATCGAGATAATTGGAAACAGACAGCTATTTGAGTAAACCTGTCAATATTAACACAAAGGATTGTCAATAGGAGGATCCTCTATTTTTCTACCCAATCAAAAAAATTAGTTTGTCTGTATCACTATTATCTCCAAAGTAATACCCTTCAGCTATTTAAAATAGACACCAACAAGCTAGGATTCTTATGTTATTACTAGTTATGAGGGGATTTTTGGTATTTAAGAGCCTAATCTAGGCAATAGATGAGAGGCATATTTAGAAATGTAGCGCATAGGGTTTACAGCAATATTGCCAATTCTAACCTCATAATGAAGATGGGGACCAGTAGATCGGCCCGTGTTTCCAACAAAACCTATCACCTGTCCACGATGCACAGCAACTCCAGTTTTAACTTGGTAATTGGAAAGATGGGCATAAACCGTTGAAATTCCAAATTGGTGTTTTAGGATAACTCTTTTTCCATAAGTAGGGTGGTATTTTACGGAAAAAACAACGCCATTTGCAGTAGCCCTCACGGGATTTCCAATTCGAGTAGAAATATCAATTCCTTGGTGAAAGGATGATTTACCAATCTCAAATCGTCCTTGGATATTACCAAACCGATCATTTAAGATTCCATTAGCTGGCCAAATACTAGGGGTGTAGGCCAATTTTAAATAGGTGTCAGCATAAATTTCCCCGAGATGATTAATTCGTTTGTTAAGGTCTCCCTTTACACTCTCAAAAAATTGTTTCCGTATTGGCAGTGAAAAATCATGTATTTGGGGGGTAGGAAGCTGCTTAATGGCGATTGGATTAGAAAATCCCCCTCCCCCCCTTATTTTATTTAAAGCACTTACTTCTTGTACCAACAATTCCAGTGAGGATACTTTTTCGCTGATCTGGGTTAAATATGACCTTAAAGTTCTATTTTCCTTTTTGGACAAGGATAATTTTGAATTAAGCTGAGCTATCTCTAAGAAATTAATAGTTTGGTTACCAAAACCTACAGTCCAAGTAGTAAATGAAATCAAGCCTAACAGGCTAAGGGATAACAATAACGCTAGTAATGGCCAAGACACTACAATTTCACAATTTTTTTGCAGCTTTGATTTGGCAGAGGATGTTAATTTAATATCCATTTAATAAAAATAACCTTTAGAAAAAACAAATGGGTATTTCAACCTGGCTTTTAAGAAATATCTAATTACCAGCCACATGGGTTATGCTAACAAAATTCAATGGGCTGGTCAATTTGAGGCCCTTTTAATAATGGAGTTAAGGACTAATTAAGGAATCATAATGATGAAATTAATCAAGATCAAGACAAGAATAAGCCCTACAGCTCTACAGATGTTTTTCGACTATTGTTACTTAGGAAATTATGTTAAATAATTGTAGTTAAAAGATGTAGTTAAAAGAGTTTTTTGATTAGGGCTTGACTTGCATTTCTGCAACGAGAAAATCCATAAATTGACGAGCAGTACGTCCTGACCGTGCGTTATAAAGCTGAGCCCACTGAATTGCTCGACGCTCCAAAGTCTTTTTGGGGATTTTGAGTTTACGCCTCTTACAAATTGAATGAACAATTTCAAGATATTGGTTTTGATCTGGTGCTATAAAAGCTAATTGAATACCAAAGCGATCAGCTAACGACACTTTTTCTTGGAGGGTGTCTTGGTGTCTAATTTCTTCATTTTCATGGTCTTTCCGATCGGAGAAAAATTCTCTGATTAGATGTTTTCGATTAGAAGTTGCATAGATTAGAATGTTTCTTGGACGTATTTCTAAGCTACCTTCTAAAATGGCTTTTAGAGTCTTATATTCAGTTTCTTCTTCCTCAAAAGATAGATCGTCAATAAAAATAATAAAAAATAGTTTTCTATCTTTTAGTAAATGCATAACTTTAGGTAAATCATTAAGATTATCTCTAGAGATTTCTACAATTCGTAGAAGATCATTACTAAAATAGTTCAAGAGAGCTTTGATTGAAGATGACTTACCTGTACCTCGATCCCCATAAACAAAAATATTATTTGCGGGGTGACCAGCTAGGAAATACCGTGTATTTCGGATTAACCAGTCCTTTTGATCGTCAAATCCAACAAGATCATCCATTTTTATAGGGTCTGGGAAAGGTATTCCCTGGAGTTGTCCTCCATTTTCAGTAGACTGCCAATGAAAGGCTTTCAACATTGAAAATGTTCCAGCCCCATTTTGATAATAGAAAAAAGATAATTCATTAACTAGACTCTTCCATTCCAATGCCTCATTAAATTGGTTTTTGATTAAATATCGACAATCAAGAGTAGGTTTCAAGGAACTGTTGGCTTGTTCGATCTCCTCCCATCCGGGCCAGGTCCTTTTCCAACCAATATTTTGCAGAATTGTTCTAATCTGTTCGTTTTGTATAGTAAAAAGGCCCTGTAGTCGATTTAGGTCTTCTTCGACTTGGAGAACTAAGGAGGCACCTAACTGAGCTATATTAGTTTGTTCAGCTTTTAGAGAGAAGGGGTTTTCATCACCAAGAATTTTGTTCAGAAGATAATCTTGCCAAGGGGTCTTTAAGAAATTATTTCTGTTTGAAGCAATCTTTAAAGATAACTGTGTAAAGAATTTAGCATAATATTTAGAGGTACTTTTAATTACCTTAGTAGACAGAGTATTTTTATTAGTTATACAGTCTAAAAAATTGATAAAAGCTTTGACCACAGGATCTTTAAGGACACCCCGATACACCACTAATTTTTGTACTTCGGAGAGGATCTGTCGAAGTAATTCAACTGCATGCTCTAGATCAGGGTTAGATCTCGATTCAACTTTATCCTTCATTGGAATTCCTTCCTTGAGAAGTTCAAGAGAAGTTTAACGTTTGAAATAGTATTGTCAATCAGTCTTCAATTAAAATTTCTTTTAAAATGCTAAAAAGAATCACTAGATGGATGATATTTTATTAACTAATGAATTATAGTGAATAGAGAATAAAATAGGATAGAGAATCAGGCACTTAATAATTAAAAACTTAGATCTAACGAGTAACTTGACAAGTTTGCAACTTTTATCAATGATGGACAAAATATCTTTTTTATATCAAATAAATTCATATCAAATAAAAAAGATGGATATTGAAATTTTTCAATAGGAAGAGTTTGAATGATTCATTTGAAGTCAGCAAATGAGATACAAATTTTAAGGGAATGTAATCAAATTGTTGCAGTGATCTTAAATACCCTGAAAAATCATTGCCAGCCAGGTATCACTACTCTCGAATTAGATAAAATTGCAGAAGATTTAACATTTAAGTATAAAGCCAAGGCAGCTTTCAAAGGGTATAAGGGTTTTCCTGGTACGCTGTGCACATCAGTGAATGAAGAAGTAGTGCATGGAATTCCTTCTGATCGAGTTTTGAAAGACGGCGATGTGGTTAGTATAGACTATGGAGTTTTTCATCAGGATTTTTATGGGGATGCAGCCGTCACTATTCCCGTCGGTCAAGTATCAAAGGAAGTCAAATTATTGCTTCAAACCACCCAAGAAAGTCTTGCACTAGGAATTGAAAAAGCCTCACCTGGAAACCATCTAGGTGATATCGCAGCTGCTATTCAAGTCCATGCTGAGAGCCGAGGCTTTTCATTAGTCAAAGAATTTTCAGGGCATGGTGTCGGGAGGAATCTCCACGAGGAACCAGCTGTTTTGAATTATGTATCTAATGGTCGTGGTATTTCATTGAAACCTGGTCTCGTTCTAGCAATTGAGCCAATGGTAAATCAAGGTACCGATAAGGTAATTATTTTAGATGATAAGTGGACGGTGGTAACCCAGGATGGGAAAAAGTCTGCCCACTTTGAACATAGTGTTGCCATTACAGAGAATGGTCCAGAGATTCTCAGCTTAGGAATTTAGAAATGAAACGAGATGAAATTTTAAAACAGACTGAGTTGTTTACTGATTATCTCAGAGAAAATGGATTAAGAATGACTCGTCAAAGAAAGACGATTGTGGAAGGCTTTCTTAGTGCTGATGGTCATGTAAGTACGGATGAACTTTATGATTTGGTTAAAAAGAAAGATAAGGCTTTAGGCTACACTACAGTTTTTCGAACACTGAAAGCATTAAAAAATTGTGGTTTAGCTCGGGAAACTTATCTGAGTGATGGTCGAACTCGATTTGAGCACCTATATCATCGTCCGTATCATCACCATATTGTTTGTCAAGAATGTAATAGCACTATTGAATTCTCGAGTCCAGAACTAGAAGCCCTCCAAGAACAAATTGTTTCTAAATATCACTTTAAATCTCTTAAACACCAACTTCAAATCTTTGGGGTTTGTAAAAATTGCCAGCAAGATCAAACAGTTTCACAAGACATTTGGGATTCTGATTTAGTGTTTGCTCGGGATGCGTTAAAAATTGCCCTTGAAGCTGAACGAAGTGGGATTAACTTTTATCGCTCTGCGGCTGAAACTATGAGGAAAACCTCCGGGAAGGAAACTTTTCTAATGATAGCTGAGGACGAGCACGAACATCTTCGAAGTCTACAGAAAGAATTTGATCAGTTAATCAAAAATAATAAGAATTTGCTCAAAGCCCCTGTTTTCCTTCACTTTGATTATGAAGCCCTTAAGAAAATTTTCCCCACTCGAGAACAGCTTAAACATAGATACAATGATCAACTAGAAGAAAAAGAGGCACTTTTATTAGCAATGGAAATGGAAAAAGAATCATTCCATTTTTTTAAGGATTATGCCCAAAGATTTAATGAAACAAGAGGTAAGGAAATTTTCCTTAAATTTGCTAAAGAGGAAGAGGATCACTATAAAACAATTCAGCAGGAATTTGAGAAGTTTTTACAACAAGATACTTAGTTAAACTCAGTGTAGTTCTGATGACTGAATACCGATCAGTCGTCCGATCCACCCAAAAAACCAGCTCTCATCAGAAAATATATTAGTGTCATTAGTGTGCTAACCACTGCTGCTACATACGTTAAAGCGGCAGCATTTAAGACTCTATCCACACCTTCACGCTCACGGGGATGAATAATTTCTTGTTCCAGTACTAATGCTTTGGCACGATTGGTAGCATTAAACTCGACGGGTAGGGTTACTAACTGAAAAAGAAGTACTGCCGAAAATAATACTGCCCCGACAAGAACCAGGCTGGGATGAATGAATAAACCTAGGAGCATTGCACCGTACCCTAATTTTGATCCTATATTTGCTGTAGGAACTAGCGTGGATCTTAGCCAAAGAGGTTTGTAATTTTGGGCATGCTGAAGGGCATGTCCTGCCTCGTGACTAGCAACACCTATGGCTGCTACTGAAGTTGAACTGAACACCTCATGCGACAAAGATAGTGTTTTAGACAAGGGATTATAGTGATCCGTCATGAATCCCTCATGACGTTCAATAGTTACATCTAAGATGCCACCTGCACGTAATAGCTCGGCAGCAGCTTGGGCCCCGGTAATTCCTCTTACCGAACGAATAGCTGAATACTTGCGAAAATTAGATTTTACTTTCCAGCTAGCCCATAGAGATAAAATAATCCCAGGGGAAATAACGATGAGATAAAACGGATCAAACAAGAACATAAAAAATTCTCCTAGTGTATACAAAGCGTAATTATAGTTTAGTTTAGGAATTTATGCCCGTCAAGCAGGCTTGTTGGGGGTTAATATCATTAATCCGATTACTAATAGAGCTAGATGTTAGATTTCAGTAGACTATGAACTAGCGTGGTATAATTTATGTCTACAACTTATCTTTGATAAGCAATGTATCAGTCAATATATCTCTTTTTAGTTTGGGGGGATCAAGTTAGTGACTCGAAAGACAAAAAACGATGTAGGCTCTGATGATTATCTTGATTCTCGAGAGAAGGCTAAGGTTGTAGCTGAGGTTCTGACTACAAAAGAAGTTACAGAATCTGAGATCTCGGAGGATGATGGAGATCGCATTGAATTAGTTAGGTATGATCCTGTTAGACATTACTTGTTGGAGATTAGTAAATATGAACCCTTAACCCCTGAAGAAGAACAAAGGTTAGCTAAGTTTTATCGTGATGAAGGTGATGTCGAAGCTGCCCGACGTCTTGTAACCTCAAACCTTAAATTAGTTGTTAAAATTGCTTTTCTTTACAACAAGGTCTATACAAATCTGATGGATCTCATCCAGGAGGGTAATCTAGGATTACTACAGGCTGTAAAAAAGTTTGACCCGGGTAAGGGTGCTCGTTTACCAACCTATGCTACTTGGTGGATCAAGGCTTATATAATTAAGTTTATCTTGGACAATTTTCGAATTGTTCGCGTAGGAACTACGAATGACCGCCGTAAGTTACTTTTGAATTTGCGTAAGGAAAAAAGACGACTGGAAAGCCAAGGAATAGTTCCTACTACTAAACTTATAGCCCAGAATTTAAGTGTTAGTGAAGAAGATGTTGTAGATGTTGAAAATAGCATTAAAGGTCATGAACTCTCTTTAGATGCAAAAATGTCAAATGAGGGGGAACTCTATTATTTAGAAACATTGGCCTCGACTGAAGATTTAATCGATGAAAAGCTAGCAGCGGGGCAATTGAAGGACTTCATCGATTCAAAGTTTACAGAATTTGCAACATTCCTTTCAGAAAAAGAAAAGGTAATTTTAAAAGAGAGGTTACTGGCTGAGGAACCCCTTACTTTACAATCAATTGCAGATCGGTATGGGCTTACGCGCGAAGCTATTAGAATTTCAGAAAAGAAATTAGTTGGTAGAATAAAAGAATATATGAAGGAAGCATTTGAGGATATTAAGGAAGTGGACTTTAGTTTATCTGGATGACCATAATAGAGATTTAGAGAATTTAATGGTGTCAGCTTAACAAAGGCAGAAAGTGGCTGTAAATTAATTTAACTATTAGTAGGATAGTCTATTGACGACCCAAAGAATTTCTCTTAGGATTCGAGGAAAAGATTATTTTAGGGGATCAGACTAATCATGAAGAAATGGGCTAAAATCCAGAGCATTGCCTTGTTGATAATTCTAGTATTGAATTTGTCATCAGGGGTTATTTTTTTAAAAGGGAATGATTCTCAAAAAGAAGAAGACCTTCCAGAAGAGAAAAAAGCGGAACAGCAGAAGATACAAGATCAGAAAGGTCCACAGCAACAAATCTCTGATCCAGTCATTATTCGTAAAAAGAAGCCAACCATTCGGAAGCGTCGACTAAGACCCACTCGACCGAAGAGAGCAAAGAAAACAAAGCTAGAAGACAATTTTACCCTTGCCGTTGATGTTGATCTGGTCAATCTCGATGTAGTGGTTACCGATAAAAGGGGAAACTTTATTCCCAACCTTGCGGTAAGCAACTTCAAGTTATACGAAGACAAGGTTGAGCAAAAAATTTCTAATTTTAGCCCGACCGTGGCCCCTTTGACCGTAGTTATGTTACTTGAATTTACCCGCAATAACGCTTGGTTTTTCTGGGATGATTCCCAAATGCCAGCTTTTCGATTTATTCAAATGTTACGTCCCAATGATTGGGCTGCTATTGTCAGTTACAATATGAAGTCCAAACTACTAACTGATTTTACGCGGAATAAGCAGGAACTTTTTGGGGCTGTGTCTCGGATGAGTATCCCAAGTTGGACGGAATCTAACCTGTATGATGCTCTCAAGAAAACCTTGGATTCTTTAGATGAAATAGACGGTAAGAAAGCTGTTTTGCTGGTGAGTACAGGAGTAGATACTTTCAGCAAGATTAACTTTAGTACGGTCCTAAAAAGGGTTCGGACTACTGACGCTGTGATCTATTGCGTGGGTCTTGGAGAACGAAGTAGTTTTTATAGTGAAACCTATATGGGAAGTCGGCTCGATTATTTGCAGGCACAAAATAATCTTAAAACATTTGCTAAATCTACTGGAGGAAAAGCTTGGTTTCCTCGTTATCCACAAGAACATCATGGAATTCTTCAACAAATAGGAATTGAATTAAGGAATCAGTATAGTCTTGGCTATTTGTCCACTAATCTAAAAAAAGACGATAAGTTTCGTAAGATCAAAGTCCAAGTTGTTGATAAGAATGGGAAAAAGGTAAAGAGAGTCAAAGCTAGAACTCGCGCAGGTTACCGCAAAACTAAAGGTTGAATAGCAATTTTCAAGCGTTGTCCTGGTTATTTAGTGGCCTATATTTTAAAATAATAATGTTAAGAAAATCTGCAGTAGCTGGTTGTTTCTATCCTTCTGACCCTCAAATTCTTCTGCGAGACATCAAAAAATATTTGGGTTCTGATCAGACTAAAGAAACTGTTAAAGGTATCGTGGTCCCTCATGCCGGATATCGTTATTCCGGATATGTAGCTGGGGCTGTTTTTTCAAGGATTATCATTCCTAGTCGTGTCCTGCTGCTCTGCCCTAATCATACTGGTCTGGGAGAATCGCTGTCGATTATGAGTCAGGGAGAATGGGATATTCCGCTTGGAAGAGTTAGAATTGATACTGAACTAGCTGAGAAGTTAATTTGTCAGTGTCCTATTCTGAAAGAGGACATGGAAGCCCATCAATTTGAACATGCTCTCGAGGTTCAATTGCCTTTTCTTTTTTACCTGCATAAGGACGTTCGGATTGTTCCAATCGTAATGAAGACACAGGGATACAGAGGCTGTGAACAATTGGGTAAGGCCATTGCAGCTGTAATACGAGATAATCCGGAGCATGAGGTTCTTCTTGTAGCAAGTAGCGATATGAACCATTTTGAGCCGGATGAGACAACTAGAATTAAAGATAATAAGGCTATTCAGAAGATATTAGATCAGGATCCACATGGTCTCTATACAGTAGTTAAACAGGAGTCCATTTCAATGTGTGGTTATGAACCAACCATTGCCATGTTGTATGGAGTTAAAGAATCAGCACAAACGACTAGATCAGAACTTGTTAAGTATGCAACTTCTGGAGATATTGGAGGAGATAGAACTGAAGTAGTTGGTTACGCTGGGATCACTATCTACTAATTTATGGATTAAATTGAATCCCTAAGAGATCATTTTTTTCCCAAGTAAATTAATGACACTTTTGTTTTTTACTACTATTCAATCCAAACCGAGAGCATTGGCACAACTTAATAAGTTCGGTTATTAATTTGGTGTAGTATCTGACGGGCCTGTTTTCGTGCAAGATTAATTAATGATTTATCGGTAGAAATTTTCTCTAGAACTGGGATGAATCTTTTTGGATCAATAAGTTCTTTCCTTTGCAAATAACGGTCTAGTTGATCTAATCTTTTTAAGATACCAAGACGGTCATATTTTAAAGAGATATCCATTTCGAATAAAGATTGTTCCTGTTGAGAAAGCTGGTTAAAAAAAAGAATGATTTTTTTCAGAATTTTGTTCTCAGTGTAACGGAAAACAATTTCTCGTTGTTGCAGTCCAGATTCTAGGCGAATTGTATTGATTCCAGTACTAGCAACCTTCCTTGAACTAACAAAATTTTTTTTCTTATTTAAGAAATCAGCTTTAGAGAACATATCCAACAAAAAATCAACCTTTTTTGAACTTAGTCTGAGATTAACAAGAACAACTTCTCCTTGATCTGGGAAAAACTGATATGTGACTTGCCCATTTTCATTGACTTCAATTTGGTATGATTCCATTCGCCCTCGTGTGAGGTCTTTCTTCCAGGTAATCTTATTAAGAACATCACTATTAGAATAATGAGATGGCAGGAGAAAAATTGTCCAAAAAATAAGAAAAGTTCTGATTTGAGAAAGCTTAATTAATTTAGTCATTAAGACGAAAAGAATATTAAGCACTGATTATCCCTGTACGGATTCGGTTACGATTAGACAGTACTTGAGCATGACAAAGAGCTACTGCGAGGGCATCAGCAGCATCATGGGGTTCAGGGTTGGTTGGTAATGTCAGTAATTGTCTAACCATCGATTGGACTTGAATTTTATTGGCTCTACCATATCCAGTGACTGCACTCTTAATTTCTAATGGGCTATATTCGGTGATGGGAATTCCTTCCAGAGCGGCAGTACAGAGAACGACCCCTTTAACCTGACCAAGTTTGAGGACGCTTCGAAAATTAGTGAGATAAAACTGGTCCTCAACTGCAGCAAATTGTGGGCTATATGATCGAATGACCTGAAGTAATTGATTGTGGACTTCTACCAAACGATCACTGAAGGAGTTTTTAGCGTGAAGACGAATAGCTCCATATGTAACAAGTAATTGACGATCTTCACTACTGTCAATGATACCATATCCCGTGGATCGCGATCCGCAGTCAATACCTAGTATTCTCATAGGATCTTGTAGG
>CAYWYX010000064.1:10600-13484 GCA_964462735.1 uncultured Acidobacteriota bacterium
AGAGTTGTCTGAGGTAGCATTGATAGGTCGGAAAAAGTTATGGGAATTTCTTTTTTCTTAATTGCTTCAAGTACGTCATCATAATCTTGGGGTGCGGTATAAACCTCAAACACTTCATCGCTATCTTTGAGGTCTTCAGCTCCAGCTTCTAGGGCAATCGTCATTAAGCTATCCTCATCAGTACCTGATTTGTTGACAAGAATCAGACCTTTTTTCTTGAACAAATGAGAGACACAGCCTGATTGGCCTAGATTCCCTCCATTCTTAGCAAATAAGTGACGGATCTCGGAAACTGTCCGGTTCTTATTATCAGTTACGGCTTCAATAAGAACGGCAATCCCATTTGGACCATAGCCTTCATAAGTAGCATCTTCATAACTGAGTCCAGGTAATTCTCCTATTCCCTTCTGAACAGCTCTCTTTATGTTTTCTGCTGGCATGTTAGCTGCCTTGGCTGTAGAAATTGCAGTTCGGAGTCGAGGATTTCCTTCAGCGTCGCCTCCTCCGATGCGAGCAGCTATTGTAATTTCTTTGATCAAACTAGTAAAAAGTTTGCCTCTTTTGGCATCAGCCGCACCTTTTTTATGTTTGATACTATGCCATTTAGAATGTCCAGACATTAGCATTCTCCTTCCAAACCGATGTACAAAGAGTAACAGAGGCGATATCTGTACTCAAGCTCAACATCGGTTTCTTGAAATTCCCAAATTTTGTTTATGACCGGTTAATCAGGCTAGCTACAAACCCTGCACCATATCCATTATCTATGTTAACTACAGTAACATTAGAAGCACAACTATTAAGCATCCCTAAAAGTGCAGCTATTCCTCCAAAACTTGCTCCATACCCAATGCTGGTAGGTACTGCAATTACAGGTACAGAAACTAATCCACCAACGACACTGGGAAGAGCTCCTTCCATACCAGCTATGACAATTATCACTTTAGCCGCCTGTAATTGATCCTGTGCAGAAAGTAGTCTGTGGATCCCAGCTACCCCTACATCAAATAATGTTTCAACTTGATTTCCCATAGCCTGAGCAGTGACCATTGCTTCTTCAGCTATAGGAATATCAGAGGTGCCTGCCGAGATTATCAGGATAGTTCCGTTTCCTCGGATAATCTGATCTCTCAAGAGTACAATTGTTCTTGAGTCTTGATAAAATTTTACTCGTTTGTCTAAATTCTTGATTTTCCGATAAACTGACTCCTCAGTGCGGGTAATTAGGATATTATGTTTGAGGGGAAGCATTCGCTTTACAATATTGAATATTTGTTTAGGTGTTTTCCCTTGACCGAATAGTACTTCTGGGAATCCTTGACGAAGGACTCGATGATGATCAATTCTAGCAAACCCTATATCTTCAAATGGCAGGTGTCGAAGTTTCCTTAGACCTTGGTCAACGGTTAATTTTTTTGTTCTGATGTTTTCTAGTAAAAGTTTAATATCTTTTTCATTCATTATAATCCCTCGAGGAAGCTAGATTGATAATGTTCCCGTTACAGGAAGTCAAGTAGTGATTTTTCAGATTAAGAATCCTATCCTATTTTTTAAGAGTTGATGTACCATAAAAGACAGTAGTTCTTTTTTTTCAGATGCTTGATTATATTTTAGGATAGAAATACAAAATCTTGGAAATAACTATCGCCATAACTGGAGCCAGTGGAGCAATTTATTCTCATCGATTGATCAACCTTTTGGTTGCAGAAAAATCGGTTTCTAGGATTAATCTTGTTCCTTCTAAGGCAGCAATAAGAGTAATGAATGACGAACTTGATTTACAACCATTAAGTTTAAAAAACCTTCCTGAAAAGTTAGCAAAAAAAAATAAGCAAAAAATCAATTTGATTAGCAATGATAATATTGGAGCTAGCATAGCTAGTGGCTCTTACCATACAGATTCTATGGTTATCATTCCCTGTAGTATGGGAACTCTAGGTAGCATTGCTCATGGGATTTCTAGAGACTTGATTCAACGCGCTGCTGATGTAATGTTAAAAGAAAGGAGAAAGCTTATCCTTGTCATCAGAGATACCCCATTAAACCTGATTCACTTAGAAAATATGCGTCTTGTAACACTAGCAGGTGCAACGGTTTTTCCAGCTACTCCTTCTTTTTATCATAGGCCATCCAGTCTTCAAAATGTAGTTGATCAATTTCTTTTTCGAATTATGTCCCATTTAGGATTAAATCCAGATAAAGCTTTTAGTTGGACAGGAGATAAATCTCCCTGAATGTTGGCTGTAACATAAGGGTAGAGGTAATTGAAACTAGTCTAACCAAGGGCTAAAACCATAATGAACTTTTTTTCAAGATTTCAGATTACTCTAAGAATGATTAAATTTGAACATACTGTTTTTGCATTGCCGTTTGCCATGTTAGGTGCTGTTTTTGGTTCGAATGGTTGGCCAAGCTCCAAACAGATATTTTGGATTATTGTGGCAATGGTAGGTGCCCGAAGTTTCGCCATGGCGTTTAATCGATTTGCTGATCATAATATTGATGGACTTAATCCACGAACAAAAAGCCGAGCACTGCCGGCGGGTCATTTAAGCAGATTGTTCGTTAAACTATTTATTTGTGGTTCTGGTTTAATTTTTGTTGTTGCTGCTGCTCAGTTGAATAATCTCTGTCTTTGGTTGTCATTTCCAGTTTTACTAGTTCTTCTTGTTTATTCCTATACCAAGAGATTTACTCGATTCTCACACTTTTACTTGGGAATTTGTCTTGGTTTCTCACCGCTAGGTGCCTGGATCGCAGTGCGTGGTAGTATCCAGTTGACGCCACTTCTTTTGAGTTTGATTGTAGTATGCTGGACAGCTGGTTTCGATATAATTTATGCATGCCAGGATGTTGACTTCGATCGTAAACATTCATTATTCTC
>CAYWYX010000065.1:0-13322 GCA_964462735.1 uncultured Acidobacteriota bacterium
TGCTTTCAGCACCCTTGATTCTTGCTGAAATGAGTGTGATGTTAGATTATTTAGAGGGTTAGGTCGCCCTATCAGTTTCTATCCTAGAGGTCCTTCAATGGAAATGAGAATTCTTCAAGAAATGGACATTAAACAGTATCAAGAGCAGGGTTATTTAATAGTCGAGAATTTAATTTCAGACCAGGAAATTAAGCAGCTTAGACAACGAACAGAGGATATAATTGCTGGCCACATTCCTGAATATCCTTCTTCGACTATTGAATTGGAACCTGGTGCAACTAGAATTGAAATGAAAACGGTACGTAAGCTCAATGCTTGTGCAGAGAATGATGCCGTGTTTCTATCACATGCTAAACATGAAAAGGTCTTGGATATTGTTGAATCCATTTTAGGTCCTGATATCAAAATGTATGCTAGTCAGGGATTTTTGAAACCGCCTGGAGGTGTTGAAAAACCATATCATCAGGATTCAGCATATTTTGATATCGAACCCATGAATCTAGTGACGTGCTGGACAGCTTTAGATGATGTTACCCTTGAAAAAGGACCAATGTGGGTAATTCCGGGCAGTCATCAAAACGGCATTGTTGACCATAGTCTGCAATGGAAAGTTCGAGACCGACAAGACAAGCAAGTCCCTGACAATCTAATTGACCATGCTAATGAAAAACCCATTATCATGCCTGCCGGCAGTTGCTCGTTTCATCATAGTCTTCTTCTACATCGCTCAACGGCTAACCTTTCGAATCAATCCAGACGTGGCTTAGCCATACACTATATGTCAGCGAACTCTCGATGGACCAATAGTAAAACTCCCCAGCCTTCCTATATCCTGATGCGTGGGCAAGAGTATCCTGGTTGTGTCTGAACTGTTTTCCAGATAAATTTGTCCATTGCAATTGTCTCTAGACAATCCAAATGCTTAGACTATAGGAGAACTAGGTTTACCTGCCTGAAGTTATAAATAGAATGTTTTTATTACAAGGTTTTTTTACAGTAGTGGACTATAGCAGGAGGGAGATTTAACCAGACCTTAGTAGAGTGGAACTGATATTTCTGAATGAAAGTTTTAACAGTTAATCCAACCATTAACATTCGCTCACGTTCTATCGATTTTAGAAAATGCCCTTTAAATTCGTTCGTCAGGCAGTATTCAAAATAAGTGAAAATTCCATTTGGAGTTAATTGACTCATTAGAACAGACAAAATTTCATCAACTGTTTTGAAATCAAAATTATTAAAAGGCAGTCCTGAAATGATGAAATCGTATTTTTTGGATTTGTTCAGATGCCGAATGTCAGCATTATAAAGTTTACATGAAAGTTTTTTTGCTAGTATGCTTTCCTGATCAATGTATTTTTTTAGATATTGATAAAACTTAGGATTTAATTCATAAATATCAAGTGTATCGCCTTGTTGGAGTTCCCTTAGAATCTGAGATGTAAATGCTCCTGTTCCAGGCCCTACTTCTAAAACAGCGATAGGTGCTTTTGTGCGTTTCCCCATTGGATTAACTACAGCCTTAGCAAGTGAATTTGAACTCGGAGCTATTGCTCCAACTGTTCCAAAGTTTGAAAAGGATTCTGAAAAAAATAACGAATATTTTTTTAGTAGTTTTTTGAGAATGTTCATTTCCTGTATTAGTATCACATCGATCTTGCGTTTTACTAAATATTTCCTAAAAATTATCTGCTGTGACATAAATAATCACCAGTCTCTTTTTAGTAAATAACAAAAAAGTAATTGCTAAATCAACTTTGCAAAGTCAATATAAATCAATCACTTATAAAATAGTTGGTATTTTTTTAGTGGACTGGAACTAAAGGTTTGTGTTTTTGGTAATTGAATGATTTGCTGATAAGAACTTACGTTTCTTATGTTTAAGGAATAGAGTCAAATCCAGCTGATTAATAGGGTTGTCTACACATAAATGTCCTAAAATCATATAAGTATAAGACAATGTATTGTATGACTATCTTTTAGAAAAAAGATATGATTTGCGGAACAAAATTTCTAAAATTCTCATACTACGACAAGTTACTTTTTAGTAGTTTGTTCTATTTAGTTAATAAATAAAAGATATTGTGTATAAGCTCCATATGAAAGTAGTGGTGACGAAGGGATGACATGCCAGTTTCATCAAGTCTAACTGTTAAGAAAGCCCTGCAGCTTGTTATAGACCATTGCAAGCAGCTTAAGGACAGAGATTTATCATCTGAAGTGATCCCAATTCGAGAGGCATATGGTCGAATTTTAGCCGAATCAGTATATTTAGACACTGACCAGCCCCCATTTGATCGTAGTATGAGGGATGGTTATGCAATATTGTCGGAAGACATACAGGAACTTCCAGCTCGTCTTAAATGCCTGGGAGAAGTTAAGGCTGGTGAAGTTTCTAGTCTATGTCTGAAGAAGGGCGAAGCCCTTCAAATCATGACAGGAGCCCCAGTCCCTGCAGGGGCTGATGCGGTTGTTATGGTTGAATATACCGAGAGGCCAAATTCAGATGAAGTTATCATTCTTAAATCTAGTACATCTAAAAGTAATATTGCTCTGAAAGGCTCAGAGCGAAAAGTTGGAGATCTATTGGTGTCTAAAGGGGATAGAGTGAGTTCGATAGAATTGGGAGGGTTGGCTAGTGTAGGAAAATCTCAAATATACCTTTTTAAAAGACCAACAGTTGGTATTTTGACTACTGGTGATGAGCTAGTGGAAGTAGATGAAAAACCTGGACCAGGTCAGATACGTAACTCTAATGCTTACCTATTGTATTCACAGGTATTAAAAATAGGAGGAATTCCAAAAATATTATCGACTGCTACTGACAATATCAAAGACCTTAGGAATCAGATCAACAAAGGCTTAAGAAATGATGTCCTTTTAATCAGTGGTGGAGTTTCTATGGGAAAATATGATTTAGTTGAACCCGTAATGTCTGAACTTGGGATTCAAATTTATTTTGAATCAGTAACTATGCGACCTGGGAAACCAACGGTTTATGCAAGGAAAGGGAAGCAGTTTGTTTTCGGCCTCCCTGGGAATCCTGTTTCTACATTTGTGGCCTTTGAATTATTTGTTAACCCAGTTTTGAAGACTCTCCAAGGATTGGGACCAGGAACTCATCCAATAATAAGGGGAAGACTTGAGAGAGAAGTTATTGAAAAATCTGGACGTACTACTTTTCTTCCTGCTGTTGTTGCAGACCAAGGAGACGGAGTCAAAGTAGATCCGGTAGCCTGGAAAGGCTCAGCTGACATTTTTAGTATGGTTGGGGCTAATGGTCTCATCGTGGTACCCTTAGAAACCGAAAGATTGTCCCCTGGAGATTTAGTCGATATTATTCTTTTTGAACAAATGGACAATTTCCCTCAGTGCACATTTTGACTAAAGGCAGAGTATAAGGTTCTCATAATGTCTGAATTTTCCCATGTTGACCAAAATGGTAGGTTACGGATGGTGGATGTTACATCTAAGGCCTCGACTCAACGAAAAGCAAAAGCTAAGGGATGGGTTAAAATTTCTCCTGTGGCTCTGGAACAAATTCAGGAGAATAGTGTGAGAAAGGGTAATGTATTAGAAACAGCACGTTTGGCTGGAATTCTAGCTGCAAAAAATAGCAGTCAGCTAATCCCGCTTTGTCATTCACTGTCTCTAACCCATGTTGATATTGAATGCATAGTGATGGATGAGGGTATAGAAATTGAAGCATTGGCCAGTGCAGAGGGTAAAACTGGCGTTGAAATGGAAGCGTTAATAGCTGTTTCTGTGGCAGCACTGACAATTTATGACATGTGTAAGGCCATAGATAGGTTTATGGAAATTACGGACATCAAGTTGATGGAAAAATCAGGTGGTCGTTCAGGATCTTTTAGGCGTTCTTCGGACTAATTCCTATTTAGAATCCAGTTTTTAGAAAAAAATAGAGTATTAACGAAGAATTTTAACAGTAGGTATTAATTAAAACTTTTTAGGAATTAAAGCTCTTGTTTTAGATTTGTTAGTTGAGAACTATCAATGAAATCACAAACTATGTTTGAAAAAATCTGGGATGCTCATGTTGTTGATGAGACGCCAGGAAAACCTTCGATTCTGTATATTGATCGACACTTGGTTCATGAAGTAACCTCACCACAAGCTTTTGAAGGTTTAAGATTGGCAAAAAGAAAAGTTAGAAGGCCTGATCTCACCTTTGCTACTATGGATCACAATATTCCAACAACCAATAGAGAATTACCACTCCAAGACCCTATAGCCGCTAAGCA
This sequence comes from uncultured Acidobacteriota bacterium, assembly GCA_964462735.1. GTDB lineage: Bacteria > Acidobacteriota > Terriglobia > Versatilivoradales > Versatilivoraceae > JAKUNG01. The sequence continues at coordinate 4,263 of CAYWYX010000065.1, forward strand.
GATTTCTACCTTGGAAGAAAACTGTAGAGAATTTGGAGTGAAATTATTCGATCTCAAAAGTCCCTACCAAGGTATTGTTCATGTAATCGGTCCAGAACTAGGTTTGACACTTCCGGGTATGACCTTGGTTTGTGGAGACAGTCATACTTCAACTCATGGGGCTTTTGGAGCTCTGGCGTTTGGAATTGGAACTAGTGAAGTAGAACACGTTTTGGCAACTCAATGTTTGTTACAAGATAGACCAAAGACATTGTCTGTTAAGGTGCAGGGTAACCGTCCTTATGGGGTAGAAGCTAAAGACATTATCTTGTCTATAATTGGTCAGATTGGGATCAGTGGCGGGACTGGGTCAGTTATTGAATATTCTGGTGAAGTGATTGAAAAGCTAAGTATGGAAGAACGAATGACAATTTGTAATATGTCAATAGAGGGTGGAGCTCGGGCAGGAATGATTGCCCCAGATGAAAAAACATTTTCTTATTTGCGTGGAAGGGAATATGTGCCAATTGATTTTGAAAAAGCTGTTTCTGAGTGGAAAAAATTTGTGTCTGATCCAGATGCGAAATTTGACCAAACTATTTGTGTTAACGCCTCAGATTTGAGTCCTCAAGTTACTTGGGGAACTAATCCTGGTCAGGTGGTTCCTGTTGATTCTAGAGTGCCTAATCCAGAGGAATTCAAGGACATAAATATGAAGAAATCAGCTGAGAAAGCTCTTGAATATATGGGTTTAGATCCTGGGACTCAATTAGTAGATATTACTGTTGATAGAGTCTTTATAGGATCATGCACAAATTCCAGGATAGAGGATTTACGTTCAGCAGTTAGTGTTATCAATGGCAGGCATGTTGCACCAACCGTTCATGCAATGGTAGTCCCTGGATCTCAGCAAGTTAAAGATCAGGCAGAAAATGAGGGGCTAGATCTGTTGTTTAAACAGGCAGGCTTTGACTGGAGAGAGTCTGGTTGTTCTATGTGTTTAGGAATGAATCCCGATATTTTAAATCCAAAAGAACGTTGCGCTTCCACCTCCAACAGGAATTTTGAAGGCAGGCAAGGTAAGGGTGGTAGAACTCATTTGGTAAGTCCAATGATGGCTTCGGCTGCAGCAATTGAAGGTCATTTTGTTGATGTTCGAGAGTATTCGATAAAAGAGGAATAGGCTTGGACTGTCAATGTCCTTAAAATTCAAGGTAAAATTATGAAACCTTTTGAAGAAGTCACTGGTCTCGTAGCTTTGTTAGACCAAGCGAACATCGATACCGATCAAATCATTCCCAAGCAGTTCTTAAAGAGGATAGAACGTACTGGTTTTGGGCAATTCCTTTTTTTTGATTGGCGTTGGTTAGATGAAGGTCAAATCAATCCTGACTTTGAGCTAAACCAAGATAGGTATAAAGGGGCTAAGATATTAGTCACGAGACAAAACTTTGGCTGTGGCTCTTCTAGAGAACATGCACCATGGGCAATACAGGATTATGGGTTTAAATGTATTATTGCCCCTTCTTTTGCAGACATTTTTTTTAATAATTGTTTTAAAAATGGGTTATTGCCCATCTGTTTATCTGAAGATCAAGTAGAAGAAATATTCTGTCGAGTAAAGAATACGGTAGGTTATAAGGTTACAGTCAATCTGACGACCAAAAAAATAATAACAGATGATGGATTAATATATAAATTTGAAGTGGATGAATTTAGACGCTACTATTTGTTAAACGGATTGGATGATATTGGCCTGACAATGCACCATGAAGAAAAAATACGACAGTTTGAAACCGATCACTTACTTCAACTGAGTATGCCGTCAAAAAGCAATCGTTGAGATCTCAAAAACATTACAGGTACTGAGAGATAGATTTTTCGTTACCTCAATTAGTAACAGTTAAAATTACTTTCTATGGAAGAAGGATTTAAACTCTTTAGTTAGGCCAAAAATGATGCCAAATTGGGGCGCATGATAATTCAAACCAGTTATACTACCAATGTCCCACCTAAATCCAACCGCAGATAATTGTAGTCCAAATCTAAATTCAGAAAGACTTTCAGTCCCTAAAGGGGGTTTTCCACGCCTGTTTAGTTGTCCAGCTATTTCGCCAACAACACTAATTCTTTCATTAAGAGGATAAAGTCCAGCTAACCCGTATACTGCGACATCGTTTTGCACTCCTGCCAATATTGGATTTGAAAGAATTCCAAGTCCGAGGTTTCCAAATGTATAAAACTTACCAAAATGCTTCCCAAACAAAATTCCTCCCCGATACTGAGTATTATTTAAGCCTAAACCTTTTTCTGTTGATGCATTGGGTAACTGGATTGAAGTAAAAAATCCAAATGAAGGAGTTTGGTCAGTTTCTGGTATAACCCTAATCTTAGTTGATAAAGTAAGATCTCCAAAATCACTAGTTGCAGCACCATTTGAACTTAATTTGGGAATTACTGGAGCAGGGGAAGTTTGATTAACAGAAAGAAAGTTATGAGCAGTCCATTGCATTTGAGCTTCTGCCATTTTACCTAAACTAAAATTGAGGCCCATGACACCCAAGCTAGTTTGGTCTCCCGTTAAACCTGAAACAGGAAATTTAGCATTTTGTAGAAAATCGAATCCAAATTCTAGAGAGGCCTGTCCCGGCTCTAATATCCTAGGGTCTTTTGTTTTTAAGGGACGTTGTTCTGCCCAGATTGAGTAAGAAAATAATAATAGATTCAGGAAACAGAGAAAAAGGTGTTTGATGGTACTAGAGACCAGGGAATTCTTTAACCCCTTAGGAGTTCTAGAATTATTCAATAACTGAAATGAATTGATAGATTTCATCAATTTAACCAAAAGTCAACGGTTACATTCTAAAAAGAAATCCTAATTTAACAGAATGATTGAAGCAACGAAATTTCAAGCCCTATGTTTAAGATTTGATGATAGATAACGCCTGTAACGTGAATTTTAAATTTCTATCCAACAACTACTATACAGTTAATTCGTATTGAAGAATAGCAGATGAAACTATAGAAGCAGTTTCAGTTCGAAGAATATTTGTACCAACATTTGTGGATTGAAAGCCATAATCTAAAAAAATAGTGCATTCCTCTTCAGTCCATCCGCCTTCAGGACCAATTGAGATTGCTGCTGACTTACAAGATATATGACGTAACCTCTCCTTTAGGGCTACAGGCTGTAGGTTAGGATCTAGGAACAATTTGACTTCTGATTGAACATTTTGGCAAACTTCTAGTAAGCCACTAGGTTTATGCAATTTTGGAAATGTGGTCCTTCGAGATTGTTTTGCAGCATTAACAATAATTGTCTGCCATCTCTTGAGCTTTGATTCAAGACGTTCTTCAACGATTTTTACAACGGATCGTTGAGCCTTTAATAAATAAATCTCCCCAATGCCGATCTCTGTAAGTTTTTGTAAAATCCACTCCAATCGGTTAGTTTTACAGAGTGCCTGAATAACGGTTATATGTACAGTTGGCTTTGTAACATCCAACAACACAATATCTACTATTAGAACTTGTTCAGAAAAAATTTTGCCAATCTTACCAAGCCAAATTCGACCAGAACCATCGATCAATTCTAGAGACCTGCCTGGTTCCATTCGTAATACGTGAATCAAATGATGGGCCTCCGGTCCAGCCAGTCGAATAGTATCACTGGTTGGCTCTTCAGATAAAAAAACTCGATGAAATAACATTGTTTAAAGGTGTTTTGTGATCATTGATAGTTTTAATAAATAGACTTCTTGGAATACAAGGTATTAAGAATCTCTGATCGCTGTAATTTTTTATTGCCCTGATAGAGCACCAAAAGACACCAATCTCCCTTTTTATAACATTTCAATTTCTGAAAACTCTGCTGTTGAGCTATTTTAATAAAAATATCAGCATCTTCTTTTAAAATGCCAGACAAGATTAACAGAGCAGAAGGTCTTAAATACGAGATAAAGAGACTGAGACTTTCTGTAAGTATTTGAATGTCGAGATTAGCTATGACAATGTCAAATTGATTCTTTGGAACAGCTGTTAAGTCACCGGATATTAAGTCCACCTTGTTCTGAACGTTATTTTTGCAAAAATTTACTTGTGCTATATCTATAGTGATTGGATCTATATCACAAGCTATAACTGCTTTAGCACCAAGTTTGATGCTAGCGATTGAAAGAATACCAGAACCTGTGCCAATATCGAGGATCAACTTTTTTTGTAAATCAATTTTTTCCAATACTTTCAAACAAAGCTGAGTAGTTGGGTGGGCACCTGTACCAAATGCCATCCTTGGTTCTAAATAAATGAGGGATCGTTTGATTTTATCTGGAATTGTAGTGTCTGGATGGGGATTAACGAGAAAACTTTTTCCGATTGTGAAGGGTTTTAGATTACATCGCCATTTTTTAATCCAGTCCTGTTCGTATTCAATTCCAGTTGAGTAGTGACTAAGTGTGATGCCAGCTGACTGACATTGGGATTTAAAGTTTTCTCTGATCTGATTTATATCTTGATCGGGACCAAAGTAGACTTTGAGATGAATACTTTCTGGTTTAAAAACTTCTTCTTGAATTCCTAAGGTGCCTATTTCAGTCAAAAAAACAGAAACTAGATCAAGATCTTTAGAGAACAAGGAGAATTTTAGAAAATTCCAGTGCCTTATGGTTAATTCCAATCTAGCCTCAACCAGTAAGAAAGGTTTTTGTTTAAATAAGGTTATCCAAAGATGTCTTTAACTTTATCGTACAACTTTTTTTCTAAGGGTTTATTCTCAGCCGGACTAATTTGGGAGAGTTGTTCTAATAGTTTTCGCTGTTCGGGACTTAGTTTTTTCGGAGTTATAACATTAACAGATACATACTGATCACCACGACCACGTCCATTTACCTTGGGAATACCTTTTCCTTTCAATCTAAAAATGCTGCCACTTTGGGTGCCCTCAGGAATTAAGATTAGTTCTTTGCCTTCTAAGGTAGGAACCGTGATTTTTGCGCCTAGAGCAGCTTGCGGAAAACCAATTGGAATTGAGCAATAAACGTTCTGTTCTCGACGCTCAAATATTTCATGTTCACCTACGCTAAGGACAACGTATAGATCTCCAGAGGGTCCGCCTTGACTTCCAGCCTCCCCTTCTCCTGATATTCTCAGTTTAGAACCGTTATCCACACCGGCAGGGATCTTGATTTCTAAAACTCGCTCACTTTGGACTCGACCGGAACCCCTGCATTCTTTGCAGTGATTCTTGATTATTTTCCCCGAACCTTGGCAATGATGACAGGTCTTGCTAATGCTGAAAAATCCTTGTTGGTAGCGAACTTGCCCATGACCTTCACAAGTTGAACAAACAACAGGTGAGGATCCCCTAGTTGCTCCGGAACCAGAGCAGTCTTGGCAAGTATCCATCCTTGGGACTTTGATCTTAGTCTGTAGTCCAAAAACTGCATCGTTGAAGCTTATTCTTAGGTCATAACGAAGATGTGAACCTCGTTGGGAGGAGGACCTGCGTTGAGATGCTGAACCAAAAAGGTCACCGAACCCAAAAAAATCACCAAAAATGTCACCAAAATCAGAAAATGATGAAGGATCAATGTTAATACCACCTTGCCCGCCAACTGCACTGTGTCCAAAACGATCATACTGAGCCCTTTTTTGGGCATCTCCCAATACGCTATAAGCTTCAGCAGCTTCTTTGAAATTTTCCTCGGCAGCTTTATTTCCTGCATTCTTGTCAGGATGATATTTGACAGCTTGTTTGCGATAGGCCCGCTTAATTTCCTGCTCAGAAGCATTCCTAGCAATCTGCAGTACTTCATAATAATCACGCTTACTCAAAGAAAGAATCCTCCATATTGATTAGACTCATTTTGGCAGTTTAGATGTTATAACTTTGGCTATTTTAGTAGCTCAGATTTTGACACTATAAGTTTTTGTAGGTCTAAGGATTATTAAGCAAGTAAATTAAGTGTTTTATTGGCTAAAATTATACTTCAAAATCATTATCTGATTTGGTTTTATTAAATTCTTTTTACTATTCCTGTTGATCTTTGGTTTGTTTTTTAAGCTTATGTGTTTCTTGTTTGTCGTTTGATTTATTGTCCTTTTTATATTTGGTGTCAGAAATTGGTTCTTTGATACTGTTCTCAGTTAGATAACTAACCTTATGGTTTGTGTTTTCGTTAGTATTAGCTGCAACTGTTACAAGGGAAGGACGCAGCACTCGGTCTTTAAATAAATAACCGCGCTGCATTTCTGAAACAATCTCATTGTCAGGCATTGCATCGGTCTCCTCACGTATTACAGCTTCATGAAAGTTTGGATCAAAGGTCTTACCTATTGCATCAATAGGTAAGAGTCCATTGTTAGTGATGACGTCTTTAAATTGCTTGAAAATTAACTGGAATCCTGTTTTAAAATTCTCAATTGTCTCACCATCGGGAGCCAGCATACCTCGCTCAAAAGCATCTAAAATTGGCAATAATTCAGAAAAAAAATTCCCCAAGGAATAATCGTAAAAAGACTGTTTTTCCTTCTCAGTTCTTTTTCGATAGTTATCGAATTCAGCTTGGAGCCTAAGTAAACGTTGGTAAAACTCATCTTTTTCTTTTGCAACTTGCTTATGCTGAGATAGTGTAACATCTAGTGGCAAAGAAGAGTCAGAAGAGGCTTTTAAGCTGTCTTTACTTTTATCTGTTTTATTATTAGAGCTCTCTGAAATGGGAGATATTGTACTGGAAACACTCGGTTTATTGTCGTCGGAGCTATTGGTAGCTGAGGGGGAATCTTCAGTTGGAGAGAGTGTTTCCTCTGTAATTGACTTTTCTTTGTGCTTATCGCTGTTTTTTCTTAAACTAGACATTGGTTTCCCATTTTTCTTTCAGGAAGCTAATTATGATTCGATTTAGAGCATTTCAAAATAGCTCTCTTATTATCTCAAAATGAAAATGAAGAGCTAGCTATTGTCAAGTTACGTTAAATCATTAATTTAGTTTATGCTGAAGACCTGACCATAAAGTTTAGTTACAAAGTCAACAATAGTGATGGCCTTGGCGTACTCCATGCGAGTTGGTCCTAGAATTCCTATAGAGCCTAAGTTTCTATTTTTCAGAGTCAGTGGAGAAGAAACTAGCGTACAATCTTTCATTCCCGGTGAAGCGTTCTCAGAGCCAATACTTATCTGAATTCCTTTGCCAGAGTTATGTTGGATGCATTCGTTAAGGATTTTTACTAAGCGACTTTTTTCTTCGAAAGTCTTAAAGAGTGAGTGCATTCGTTTGGTGTCAGAAAATTCCGGTTTCCCCAAAAAATTTGAAGTTCCATCAAAATAAATGTCAACATCTGGTGGTTGGTTGACTTCATCAATTAAGCCATGGTTACAAATCAAAATAACATTCTGAAGAAGTCGATTATACAAAGCCTTTTCTTTTTTCAGTTTCTTAAGGAGTTCATCACGAATTGTAATTAAACTGTAACTGGAATAGCTTTCATTGAGGTATTTAGCAGTTTGATCTAACTCAGTTTGGGTGAAATGCTCACCTATACTTATTATTCGATTTTGGACCAAGCCAGATTTGAAAACGATGATCACCAAAATTTTAGTATCACCTAACTGGATAAACTCAATATGTTTAACCAAACTATGGCCTGGAGGAGTTGAAATTACAAATCCTATATTATTCGTTGCTAATGAAATAGCCTGGGAGATCCGTTCCATTAAGTTGTCATGAGAGTTCTCAGTGAAAATTTTTTCTTCAATTAATTCTTGATCAGCAGAATTAAGGTGAGATGATTCTAATAAATTGTCTACATAAAAACGATATCCCTTGTCTGTAGGTATCCTACCTGCCGAAATGTGAGGCTGGACTAGATAGCCCTCTTTTTCCAAATCCGCCATGATATTACGAATGGTAGCTGAGCTAAGGCTATTCTTGCGTTCCTTTGAAAGTATGCGAGACCCAACTGGTTTACCACCTGAAATATAATTCTGGATTACAGATTTTAAGATCTCTCTTTTTCTCTTGGTTAAATAATGATTTGTTTCCATAGCTATACCTAAATTAATTTCAAACAAAACTTTTATATTATTTGAATCTTACACTGTCAAGACCTTTTGCTTGAAAAGTTTAAAACTACTTAGAATTAAATGAATAGTTGACCTAAAACTGGTTAAATTAGTGGAATTTGACTGAGTTATTTGCTCCAAGAATTTCAGCACGATTCTGAAATTCTTTGCTCAAGATTAATTTTTTAAGTCGGATTTTAAAAGTTTGACAAAATCCCTTTTTAAGATTTGAGATGATATCAGCCCTTTTGGGTCGGTGTTTAAGACAAGATTTTAGAGTGGAAATCATCTCAGGAAAATCTGGGGGTAAAGTCTCTTTAAGGACTCCTTGGAGGACATGAAAGTTAAAATCTATGAGAATTGAACCATGTTGGAGAAATGCACGGTCTGTTCTTCTTTGGGCACTTCCAATTAGTTTTTTCCCTCCATAGAGAATTTCGTAATTCTGAGAACTTGCAAAACATGCAGCTCTTTGATCTTGATTTTTCATCCTCTTATTCTTAGGTAAACTAGTAAGTCTAGTATTAATTCCTAGCTGTTTTAAGCCACATTTCAAGGCAAAAGCAATTTGTTGATAGGTTCCATTTATAGTCTGGATTGGGAAGAAATATCGATCATTAGAGATGACCGAATAAGTAATTTCATGTTGATGAAGAACAGCTCTTCCTCCAGTAGGACGACGAACAACAGCGATCTTCTTTTGTTGGCAAAAATTAAAATCAACCACTTGGTGGGCATTTTGTGAAAATCCTATTGAGAGCGTTGGTTGTGTCCAACTGTAAAAGCGTAAGTAGGTATTTGATGTCGTTGATTTTGAAACCTCTTCTAGCAGCAGTTGATCTATGGCAAGGTTTGTAGCATTTACTTGCGGTCCATTTAGTACAAGGTGCCAAAATTGATTAGCCAGTTTCGGTTTAGATTTATTAGAAGTAATATGAATTTTTTTTTCAGTCACTTTTAGTAGAGGGAATAGTTAAAGGTCTATCCATTTGTATTACCATTAGAGTGCCAGAGAGGAGTTC
>CAYWYX010000066.1:0-13192 GCA_964462735.1 uncultured Acidobacteriota bacterium
CTAACACCTCGTTCAACTAGACGTCTTGCCATTAAACATTTTCTTCCCATAGGCTCCGTAATCTTATCGTTGAGGCCATAGGCTTCCCTTGTTCTATCAGACTCACTGTCCAAATCTAAGGCTCCAGGAACAGCAAACTGCATTCGAAAGGCTAACTCATAGTTTTTCATTCGTGCCAACAAATTACTATTAGCTGGATCAGATTGCAGGAAGGGCTCATTTAACTGATTTAATAAGCTAAGACTCGCTTCTTGTTCTTTTCGACTAATCCCTGCTGGGGGTTCCAGATCAAATATGGGAACACCCGATGGATTCATCAAAGTTCCGTGGCAAGCCGCTGGAAGATAACCGTTAGAATAATTGACAGCACCCCCTGAAATACCACGGCGTGTATCTGGTAATACCACAAAAGAAGGTAAGTTCTGATTTTCATTTCCCAGACCGTAAATCAGCCAGGAGCCCAGCGATGGACTGCCTGGAATGGCGGCCCCCGTATTCATTAAAAAACAACCTGCCGGGTGGTTGTGTGAATCAGTATGAAGAGACCTAACAACAGCTAAATCGTCTACACAGGTAGAAAGATGGGGAAAGATTTCTGAAACTTCCATGCCAGATTGGCCATACCTCTGAAACTTAAATGGGCTTCGGACATAGAGACGTTTTTCCATGCTTCCATAAATTCTATTAACTGGTGTTCCATGAAATTTATCAAGAGCCGGCTTAGGGTCAAAAGTGTCCATTTGACTTGGGGCACCTTCCATGAATAAAAATATACAGGATTTGGCCCTACTCTCGAAATGTGGAGGCCTGGCGATAAGGGGATCTTTGGGCCCAGACGCAGATGCTATTGATTGATCTTGAAAAAGTAAGGAAGAAAGAGCAAGACTACCTACGCCACGGCCAAACCGAAACAAAAAATCTCTACGTCCCAATCCACCCATTTGAGGATGAGGGACCGTTTCAACCTGATTGCAGACATCAAACTCAGATTTTGCCATTAAGTTACTCCAGAAAAATAAATTCATTCATATTCAAAAGAACTAAGCAAAGATTTGACAAACTTCCTCTTTCTCGTTTTGTTTCTTCTAGCTTCCCTTCATTTTTTTGATTGGAAAAAGCAATCGTCTTCTCAAGTAATTTTTCTCTGATCTTAGGCATGTCATTCAAACGTTTTAAGAATAATAAACACTGTTTTCTTTCCATTTGGCTAGGAGAACGTTGAAAGGCAAGCCAAAATGCTCGACCAATTTGCTTTGTCACATCAGAACCAACTTCACGAATAATACGCTTGGACATAGCCAGACTCTGCTCGTGTGAGAAATCGCTATTAAGTAGAGAAAAAACTTGCGGGGTCACAGTTGTCATTCCTCTAACTGGGCAGCTTTCCTGAATGTTGGGTCCATCAAAAACACTAATCAAAGGAAATTGAAGTGATCGGCACTGCAGCATATAAAGAGTTCGTCGATTTCTTTCTTCACTTGAAGAAGGCTCCCACCAAGTTTGAGCTCGATCCAGCACTAAACGATCAATCTTGGGAAAGAAAGGGGGCCCTCCTTTAATTGTGTTGAGTTGACCACTCACTGCCAATATACTATCTCTAATAGCTTCACCTTCCAAACGAATTGGACTCCTTCTCCAGAGATAGACGTTATTGCTATCACTTCTTTCATAGGTTTCATGTTTAGGATTACGCATAGACTGCTGGTAAACATTGGACTGCAGGATCAGACGATGAATAGCCTTTATACTCCAACCACTTTCAATGAACTGCCAAGCAAGCCAGTCAATTAATTCTGGATGCCGAGTTCCGCCTCCATTTTTTCCGAAATCGCTAGGAGCAGCAACTAGCCCTTTTCCAAAATGATACTGCCAAATTCGATTGACCATTACTCGAGCTGTCAATGGGTTATCCCGACTAGCTACCCATTCAGCTAGCACCTTACGTCGGTTAGAAAGACCTTCAAGACTAACTGGATCAGATTGACCCGTAATCGCACTCAAAAATCCGGGATTAACTTCTTCGCCTTTTAATAAATAGTTCCCTCCCTTAAGAACATGAGTACTGACGGAATATTTAATGGGGGACTCGGAAGCAGTGAAGGCCATGGGTTTAAAGTAGCCTGGGTTATTTGGATTGGCAAATCGTCCCCCATGTTTCCGCATCAGACGATGCATTTCCTGTTCTTCCTGAGTAAAAAGAATCCCTTCCTTCATCGCTGTCGACAGATCAGCATCACTAATTGGTAATGCCCAGTCCTTAAGGTCATGTTGTCCAAGAGACAAACGTGCAGCTTTCATCCGTTGCTTAAATTCTTTCTTCTTCTGATCTCCCCAGATTTTTCTAGTCGATAAAAGATCCTCCCAAGTCTTCGCCTTAGCTTTCCAGAGCTTCGGTTTTTGGTGTGCCAGTTCGAATGGAGTAAATGGTACTGGAGTAGTGTTTAGAAGCATAGGAGCAAAAAATGCTTCAATTCTGTAGTAATCGCGCGTGGGAATAGGATCATACTTGTGATCGTGACAACGAGCACAAGCCAAGCTCAATCCTAAAAAGGCAGAGCCTGTAGTACCAACAACATCATTTAAAACATCGCGTCGACGCTCTGGACTTCTATCCCGTTGAACAGGGATCCATTGGTATAAGAAGCCGGTTCCAATCTTAGCTTCATTTCCATAATTTTGGTATGCATCACCCGCGATTTGCTCCTTAATAAAACGATTGTATGGTCTGTCTTGATTAAAAGCTCGCACAACATAATCACGATAACGCCAGAGGTGAGAACGCGCATCATCGGTAGATTCACCACCAGTATCTGCATATCGAACCACATCTAACCAGTGGCGGGCCCAACGGACACCATAATCAGAACGTGACAACAAATCCTCTATTTTTTGGAGATAAGCCTGTGGAGAAGGGTCACTTAGAAAATGTCTCGCCTCAGAGGGAGTGGGTGGCATTCCAACCAAGCTAAAATAAATTCGTCTGAGTAAAGCTCGACTCGATGCATGCGGAGCTGGAACCATCCCCTTATTCTCTAGTTTAGCCAAAATAAAAGCATCTATTGGATTCTTCACCCAGCTTTCATTATTAACCTTTGGGACTGCAGGTTTTTGTATTTTTGTCCAAGGCCACCGAAGAACTGGTTCTTCTATTGTATTTGAAGTTGAAACCTCCATTTGGTTAATCCATTTTAGAACAGTCTCAACCTCCTTTTCTGAAAGTGGGGTTCCAGAAAGAGGCATTCTAGGTTGTTTTTCACCACGGAGGTATTGGATAAGCGGACTCAATTCACCCTTGCCTGGAATAATCGCAGGACCAGAAAGAGCTCCTCCTTTAAGAATAGAGTCAGTAGTTTTTAAAACCAGACCGCTCTGTTTAAACTCATCACTATGACAAGAAAAACAATGGGTTTTAAAAATTGGTTTAACTTTCGTTTCAAAATAATCGGCTGAAGTTACCTGGATTGGGGAAGATCTATTCTCAGCAGTTACGGTTCCTTCTAGTAAAATAGTCACTACAAAAAATAATAATAAAATCTTTAGCTGTTTTTTCTTCATTGGAACAGGAGGAAGTTAGATGAGTATATTTATGTCAATCTTATGTTGAACCTATTATTCAGAGAAAATTAGATCTCAAATTCAGTTTACTAGAAAGGGGGGGAAAATCCAAGCACGATAGTAGATTACGGGTATCACTAGAAATACAGTACGGATGTTTATATAAATGAAGGGGATGGCCTTAATACAGCTTCTATTTCCAAATGGTTAGGCCGGAGAGATCCTTCTTATGGTGTGTTCCTAACCACTGACTCAACCCATAGGCAAGGAAAAAAAGAAATAAATTAGCAAAAGTACTGATCCAAAAATTATCTGGCATGAGACCGGAAAGTTTTGGGAACCACTGCTCCCCAACAGGTGAGATCAAAAATAACCAACTCACTACCGAAAGGACTGTTGCAGCTGTAGCCACTAAGGCTGCCCTGCTGTCAACTCTAGTTGTTGTGAGACCTAGAAGAAATAGGCTGAGTAGACCTCCTGTAAAAACAGTTAAGATCATTCTTTGAAAATCATCTAAGGTTTCGGAAGCCCTAAAATAGTGGATGCCACAAGCTGTGCCAATCATTACACCACTAAATAATAGACTCACTAGTTTCCCAACTTTTCCATAATGAAAAGGATCACGATTTTTAACCCATAATCTTTTATAGAAATCGTTGGTCACGGTAGCAGCAGTAGCATTTATACTTGAATCCAAGGTTGACATAGCTGAGGCTAATAGACCTATCAAGACAAGACCACCAAAGCCCGCTGGAACTTGTGTCAAAATAAATCGAGGGAAAACTGCATCGGGAGAGAGGTCTGTAAGCCCCGTATCTGGAACCATCTTTACAAAAACATATAGACAAGTACCCAAAAAAAGAAAATAACTCCATGTTGGTACTGCAAGAAGACACCCAATTAATGCACCACGGGAGGCAGCTTTGTCGCTTGATGCTGCGGCATAGCGTTGAACATTTGTTTGGTCAACTCCCATTAAATGCATAAGAATCATGAATTCAGCAAACATATAGGCCCATATTGTCTTACCTTCTAGTGTTAATTCAGTACTACCCAGATCAAACTTATTATCAGTTGAGGCTACTTGTAATAATTCAGTAAAACCACCCGGCAACTGAGATACGATGATTGGCAAACAGATCAGTCCCCCACCAATCAAGGCAATACCCTGTAAAACATCAGTCCAAATGACTGCTTTCAGCCCACCTACAATGGTATAAGCAGAAACCAACACACCACCAATAATAATGATAAATGGTATTGAGGAAATATCCGTCTGTAAAATTGACTGGATGGCAAGGGAAATTGCATAGAGGACTAGCCCAGTCCTAAAAAAATGAAACACAGTGAAACTACTTGCTGCATACATCCTCGCCCATAGACCAAATCTTCGTTCCAGATATTCGTAGGCTGAAATAACCCTAGTTGACCGAAATAGAGGAATAAATATATATATTGCTATTAATGTAGCTGGGATATAACCAAAGTGGGCAAAAAAGTTTTGCCAATTTCCACTACCAAAGGCAAAGGCAGGAAGAGCCAGAAAGGTCACAGAACTAACAATTGTTGCCATCACTGAAAAACCAATTACCCAGCCAGGCATAGACCTTCCTGCAAGAAAATAGCCTTCATCCGTTTGGCTACCTTTAGAGCAACGGATCCCTATCACAATGAATAACAAAAACCCTAGAACTACAACTAGTTGGTCTGCTAATCTGATATTAAATTCATTCATAAAGATTTAAAATTAATTAGGTTAAACAAAATAATTAGTTTATCTGTTCAGATCGAAGGTTAGTCAAGAATTCAATATACTAAATAGGCAGAGGATCCGTCATACTTATTCTTATTAATTATTGAGCTTATTTTAAAACTAATCTTTTGAAACTCCAGTTGCACTAACTTGATTTTAAGGTTCTAAAAAGAAAGAGATGATTTTAGCACGATGTTACTTTTTGTCCATGAATTGCCTGATACCACCAACTGGGACATAAAACCATTCATAATAAAAAGTTTCAGCTAGACATTTTACTTGGAAAATTGATAGTCTTTTACCGTAAGTATTTTCGTGAGTACCTGTTTACAACGATTTGTGTAGGTTGATACACATTAAAACCCCTTAGTCCATCGCCACGGGGAGGAATATGTATACTGATAACATGTTTAGGGAAGGTCAAGATCCTAGCTGGTTACCCAAAATTTCTGGCTCTTCATTTGTTTCAGGAGTAGCTGACCTGACTTGGAAAACATTTCAGGCAATTAATCGACTTATACCTGAGGGAGAACTGCCTAGCCCAAAGTGGGCTCCAGGAAAAATGTTGAAAAGTCGAGAGCGTTCAGCCCCAACCCTCGGTTTCCCGCGTACTACCGATTCCCTCTGTCCTCGCTGTGTGCCAGAAGTTCGCAATGCGATTATTCGGGGTGAGGTCGATATCTCTAGCTTAATGTCAAGTCACCCTGGCGAAATTAAAGCTGAAATTTTAGAAGAGGGCGGCAGGGTTATTATGCGAAAGATCTGTGAAAAACATGGGCCTTTTGAAGACGTCTTATCTACTGATCCAGACTTCACACGTCGTATTGAAGGTTTATTTTTTGGTCGAGATTTCCGTTGTTCGGATGATGATCACGTTCATCATCATGGAAATTCTTCTATAAAATTTGGTCGAGGAGCCGTATTAACTGTTGACCTTACAAATAGATGTAACATGATGTGTAATCCCTGCTTTATGGATGCTAATCAGGTTGGTTACGTTCATCAGCCAGAATTTGAAGATATTAAAGCCATCTTGGACAGAGCCGTATCGTATAAACCTCGACGTCAAGTGATCATTTTGTTTTCGGGGGGAGAACCAACACTCTCGCCTTACTTCCTAGAAGCAGTTGCATATGCAAAAAAAGTCGGATTTTATCGAGTCCTAGCAGCAACCAATGGTATTAAGTTCGCCCAGAGTAAAGATTTCACTCAAAAGGCCTATGAAGCTGGCCTGCATGGGGCTTACCTGCAATTTGATGGAACTAATGAAGATACAAACAGTCATAGAGGCGTAGGTAACCTTTTTGACGTTAAGTTGCAGGCAATTGAGAATATGGCTGATGCTGGAATGAAAACCACATTAGTTACTACTATCGTTAACGGGGTTAACAACAAGGGCATTGGCTCCATTGTTGATTTTGCAATTCGTAATATTGACAAGATTCAAACCATAGCTTTTCAACCAGTTTCATTTACGGGTAGAGATGAAGAAGTTGAGGATGCCACCAGGTATGCGCAACGATACACTCTTTCTCAAATGACCCAGGATCTAAACGGTCAGTTACAAGCTGATTGGGAATCTTTACGAGATTGGTTCCCTCTTTCTTCCTACAGTGCCTTTACAAGTGTCATGGATCTATTACAGGGAGCAGATGCTCCTTGGGGCTGGAGTGCCTGTAACTGTCATCCTAATTGTGGCATTTTTAGTATACTTGTGGTTAACCGTCGTACAAACGAGTGGAGCCCTTTGTTCAAGTTCTTTGATTATGAACAATTCATTCGCGATGTTGCCGTTATTACCGATACTGCACGTGGTAAAACTTTAACTGGTGCTCAGCTAGCATTGTCGGTTTTAAGAAATTTCAAAGCTGCTTTAGCTCCAAAAGGTTTTCCTATTTCTCAAATCATGAATTTATTTAAACCCAGTTCAGCCCGCTCAGACAGTGACCGAAATGACCGAATGAAAACCCAAAGTCAAGCAGATGATTGGCGCGTTCTGTGTGTAGAGGGTATGTGGTTCCAAGATCTTTGGACCTATGATTTTCGACGAACTGAAATGTGTGTGATCCCTTATGGCACTCAAGAAGGGGAAATTTCTTTCTGTGCCTACAATACTGGTGTTGGCTGGAGACAAATCATTGAAAACATGCACCAAACAGCAACACTGGCCGAATGGCATAAGGATAAGGGTAGACATGAGATTTTTGCCAAAGGCAAAAAAGTACAACTAGGATCAACCAAACATAACCTTGAACTACCAGTGATCCAAGAAGTCACTTCTGGCTCTGGTTGTTGTCAAGAAAATCCTGCTATACTTGAAAAAGACCAAAAAGTTCTTAATACAGTTAAATTAAACCAATAATTGTATTTGCAGAGTGTTGAAGGTTTCCGTTTTTCCAGTTCATTAGAGCAGGCCAAAAATGGCCTGCTCTTTTGGTATCTAAGTAGATTCAACTCTTCTTACAACAGACCTTCTTCAACTTTGAATCTCCTAGTAAAGTGAGGCAAGAATTACGTGATCAATGAACTGGATTCCCAGATTAATCAAATCCGTGAATCAGGTTATTGTTGTCTTAGTAACCTAATTCCTAGCTCTAATATCGAGGGAATCTGCCTCGACGTATCTCGTGATGTTAAAATACATACTGACCTGCCAATGCCGATTGGTCATGTTCCCGGCTTCCTAGGCATCAATCAATCACTAGCCCCGTTTTTAACTGATCGGCGAGTGCTCTCATTAGTTGAAGCATTCTTTGGCCCCCATATTCGAATATCAATGCATACGGGTACAGTTAACGGTCCTGGCATCGAAAGAGGACAATTTCATGCGGACTGGCCCTACAATCAAAGCAGTACAGCTCGAATTCCAGCCCCTTATCCTGATATTCCAATGCATTTTGTAACTTTCTGGATGCTAACAGATTTCACTGAAGATAATGGGGCTACATTTATTGTTCCTGGAAGCCACCACAAAAAAGATAATCCCTCTAGTCCTGGAAAATATCCAGGTTTTTATCCTCAAGAAAAACAACTCTTGGGGACTGCAGGTACAGTAGCTATTCTTGATGCCAGACTATGGCATGCAATTGCTCCAAATAAAACGCAACAGGAGCGTGTCGCCGTCATTATCCGTTATGCTCCTTGGTGGTTAAACCTAGATCCTCTTCGACCAGGAACAGTTGATCGCTCGGACATCGTTGATGCTGTAGGCGGTAAAGCGCCCCATGTACCTGCCATACCAGGGTCTATTTTTAAAATGCTACCGGAGGAATTAAAGCCTCTGCTGCGCCATTCACTAGGATAGATAGGACAGAAAGGATTTCAATCACCGATTAGAATATAAACCATTCTCTAAAATACTCGCTGTACAATTACAGGTTACGCTGTGCTAGTTAATCTACTAAGGGCAAAAATTCATGAGTGAAACACAACTGTTTGATAAAACCATCGTTGTAAATTCTAAAGATAATGTTGCCGTAGCAAAAGCTGCTATTGGGTTAGGGACTCTAATTGGTTCTAATGGTAGTAGTCTCCGTACAATCCAAACCGTACCACCAGGTCACAAAGTCGCCTTGCAGACTATTAATAAAGGGCAACCAGTGATTCGTTATGGAGAAATTATTGGAATTGCTAATCAGAACATTCCAGCAGGAAACACAGTACATAATCACAACATGATTCCTGACAACGGAAATCGAACTGTTCCAAAATCAGTTAGCCCAATACCAGTTCAGTTCCTACCCAAAGAAAAGATTCCAGCATTCAAAGGATTTCAGCGGGATTGGGGTGGAATAGGCACTCGCAATTACGTCGTAATTCTTTCGACAGTAATCTGTTCAAGTCACCCAACCCAACTTATTGCTCGACACTTTGAAGGTCAGTTTGATAATGATGACAACTTTGATGGAGTCATTCCTATCACTCATCAGGAAGGTTGTGGAGGTGAAAAAGGTGATGATCTTGATCAGCTAATGCGAGTTTATAATGGAATAATGTACCATCCAAACGTTGCCGCCATTCTGTTAGTAGGGCTGGGATGTGAGGAAAGTAACGTAGAATGTGTCCAAGGCTGTCACTCCTCCCTTCCTCTTCAGCTACAAAAAAATACTAAGGGTCGAGTTCGATACCTAACTATTCAGGGCTCCGGAGGAACAAGTAAAACAGTTCAACAAGGAATCACGATTGTTGAAGAACTAGTGACGGAAGCTCGAAAATATCATCGCACTGAAATCTCTGCTGCCCATCTCTTTCTCGGGTTGGAGTGTGGAGGATCTGATGCTTATTCCGGAATCTCTGCAAATCCTGCTCTAGGTCATACTAGCGATCTGTTAGTTAGTTGTGGTGGCACTACAGTTCTACCTGAAACACCAGAAATTTATGGTGCTGAACATCTGTTAATGAGGGGAGCTAGTTCTGTCAAAACAGCCCAATCTCTTTGGGACATCATTGAACGTTATAAGGCCTATGCCGCTTCTCGTGGAGGGAAACTTGACAATAATCCTTCTCCAGGCAATGTGGCTGGAGGCATTTCAACCATTGCCGAAAAATCTCTAGGGGCCATCCGCAAAGCCGGTTCAACTCCTCTCCAAGCTGTGGTTAATTATGCAGAGAAAATTACGAAACCAGGTTTTATTATCATGGATTCACCAGGATACGATACACCTTCGATATCTGGCTTAGTTTCGTCAGGTGCCAATATTGTTTGTTTTACAACAGGTCGAGGTACACCCACTGGAAATCCAATTGTTCCTGTCCTTAAGATTGCAACTAATAGTCAAATGTTTAAACATATGGAAGAAAATATGGATCTCAATGCGGGGACCATTGTTGATGGAACTCAGACTTTAGAAGAGGTTGGTCAGGAGATTTTTCAAAAGATGATCTCTGTTGCATCTGGAGAGCCCGCCAAGAATGAACTGACAGGACACCGAGAATTTGCTATTTGGAGAGCAGGGGCCGTCTTATAAAACATTTAAAATAGAGAACTAACTCTCCATTCTTTAGTTTTTCCAGGCTACCTGTGCTGCAACCTGTCGAAGTTTATTCCTAATTTGTTCAACATCAGGGGCTTTTGGCTCTAATTGCAAATATTTTTTCCAATCCTGAATAGCCGCTGAAAAGTTATTTAGTTGAAGATGAACTAACCCACGATCTCTAATTTCCCCAGATTGTTGTGGGAAAATCAGGATAATTTTTTCAATTACATTTAAAGCCTTCGAAAAATCTTTTCTCTTTAGATAGATCATTTTAAGATTAACTAGAATTCGACAAAGAATAGAACGTTTACTAAGAGTATCTAGACTAGATGAAAGAAATTCAACATTGTTCCCATAGACTTTTTGGAATTGTTTCTGACAATCTTCTTCTTCTAAAATTCTACCCTGATGGAACGGATCAATCAGCAAGCTATTCCCTTGGTAAAAACATTTCACAATGAAGTGTCCTGGAAAACCTATCCCAAAAAAGTCTAATCCAAGGCGCTTTCCTATTTCTATATAAACCAAGGACAGGGTAATTGGAATCCCTGTTCTCCGATCCAGAACTTCATTTAAAAAACTATTACGTGGATCATAATAATCCCTTAAATTTCCATAGAAACCTTCTTGTTCAAACAGAACCACGTTGATCTGTTGAATCATTGTCAAAATACTTCTTTTGTGAAAAATAGTAAGTTGACCACTAACTTTTTGTGCCAATTCATCGATCTTTTTCAAGTGGTTATGGATATCGAGATCAGGGTATTCATCTTTAGCGATTAAAAGAGCTGCAACAGCTAAATCAATCGAATCTTCAGGCTGTGAAATCACATCCTCAAATGAGGAGGTTTCTCTGTTTTTCTCCATTGTATTCCTCTTTACACGTCCACCTACTGAATGTCTGCATTAGGGGACACTTTCATTCAAAGATCCCCAATTAGTCAACTGTCGTAAACTAAACAAAAGCTATTCTTTTTTACCTTTTGAAATCATTCACCTCTTTCTTGAAAATTAAGTTCAACCTCAAAATTGTCATATGGTTTGACGTTTAACACATTCGCAGCAGACCCTTGATAGCAGGCGATCTCCAACAACCCAGAACTTCCCCAAATAGCAAATATTTCTTTTTGTTTTGCTACTGCATAGGAAGGATACATCCTATCTATTAAATGACCATTAACAAACAGCTTAAAATCTTTCTTGCAAAAATATTTCTTGAATTCTGTATAAGGAATGTTCGTTAAAATATTACCAAATCTATCAGAATAAAGAATAGTTCCTTCAACTTTATCCGTACCAAGTATGCGAGGGTATGGCAACTGGAGCTTCACAGGTTTAGTAATGAATTGACCTAGTTTTTTAGGATCTAATCCCCGACTTAACCAAGCAGCTACTGGAGCAAAAATATCACGACCGTGAAATGTTTGACTTATGGGGTGTTGAAAATATTTAGAGGCCGTTAGTTTTATGAACTCAATCCGATCACTATTTTTGTAGATTGCTGAAAAAACACCATTGTCAGGCCCAACAAAGTATCCCTTTTCCGTAATGACCAACAATGGATGTCTTGTACTTCCCACTCCAGGATCGACCACAACCACATGGACTGAACCTTTTGGGAAATAACAATAACTCGATTGAATGACCAATGCAGCATGCATCACATCATGGACTGCAATACCGTGGGTAATATCAACAATCCGAACCTCACTTGCAATGGAATGGATAGTACCCTTCATAATTCCTACAAAGGGATCATCTAACCCAAAATCGCTGGTCAGGGTAATAATAGGGTTTTGTTGTATCTTTGGCCACCAAATCATAATCTTAAACCAAAAAACCTCAAGTTAAGAATACTTAGAATTTGCTTCCTCAATCTTCAAAAATCTATTTATTCGAAAGGATTGGTAAAATTGAATTTAGATCTTATTAATTAGAAAAATTAATTCCTGTTAAGCTCATTGGATTAACACGAGAACCACCCAGACGGCATGCCCAGTGCAGATGGGGTCCAGTAACCCTACCTGTTGAACCTACTTTCCCAATAATTTCTCCTAAAGCAACTGTCTGACCAACTTTAACTATCATCTTGGAACAGTGAGCATATACTGTGTACAATCCTAACCCATGATCTAAAACTATCGTCTTTCCCGCAAAAAATAGATGCTCTGCCAATACAACTTTACCTGCATTGGTTGCCTTGATAGAGGTTCCCCTTTTTGCTTTCAAATCAACTCCAGAATGAGGGCTACGAGTCTCTCCATTGACAATTCTTCGTCGACCAAATCCACTGGTCAACCTGCTGGACAAAGGTCGAACAAAGGAATCTTTCCAGATCCTTTCTGGAGTAACTTTTTTCCAAATAGCCTCTAATTTCTGGGCTTCCTTTATAGCTCTTTCAGAATTTTTAGGACTTAATGTGACATATTTTTGGTTGACACGAATCCGTTGAATAGTGAATTTTTTAGACCTTATTCTGATTGCCTTCTGAATAGCAATAGAATGACCATTCACCGTCCAAATGGTTCCGGTCAAAAGATAATCACCAGGTGAAGTTTCTAAATCTACACCGATAAGAGCTTTCCAGGAGAATGTATCCGGGGACTTAAAAAAGAGAGCGTTGCGATCTAAAAAGGAGCATTCTATTCGAGAAAGAGGAACTTGGGAATTTAAGCTCAAGTAGACAATGGAGCCCGGCTGTATTAATTGGGTAAAAACCTTTATCTCAAATGGAGGTTTAGAATCACAAACAACAGAGGAAACATTAAGAAAAAGCAGACAATAAATTAAGATAGCCCGTAATAAACACCAAATCAATTCTAATAGACCTCTAGTAAGGTATTCACTGATCTAATTGACTGAACATAATTGTCATTCTTTTTATTAATATCATCATTTAGTCCATCTA
>CAYWYX010000067.1:0-7945 GCA_964462735.1 uncultured Acidobacteriota bacterium
ACTTGTAGTGAGAAGGAGTTATTTTAGTACTTCTAGTAGTATTACTCTTAACGTTTTAAAGATGTTTATAAAGTCCATTAATTCAAGAGAGCTATGTAATTTCCTTGAAGGAATAGAATGATATTTGAGTAAGGAGAAAATGAAGATTAAACCTAGTGAAAAAGGTTGGTTAAGTAACAACTACGTTATCACTTGAGAAAATGTTCGTAAAGGCGTTGTAATTCAGCCTGCGAGTAAAAATCAATTTCAATTCTTCCACTGCTACCTTTTTTTGTAACAATACGAACCTTGGTACCGAGAACACTTTCTAATTTTTCTGTAGCCGCACTTATGTTTGGGTCTTGGGGAAGCTCACCTTTGGATTCTTTAATAACTTTATTTTTTTGAGCACTGATTATATTTTCAACTTGCCTTACTGATAAACCCAGCTTTATAGTCCTACTAGCCAGATCCTCCTGGCAATCTGCGTCTGGTAAGGCTAAGAGTGCTCTTGCGTGGCCCATAGAAAGCCTTTGTTCCCTTACTAAATTCTGAACAAATGATGATAAGTTGAGCAATCTCAACAAGTTAGACACTGTAGAGCGATTCTTCCCTGTGCGTTTAGCAACTTCTTCTTGAGTTAAGCCAAATTCATTGGCGAGACGGTCGTACGCTTTTGCCTCTTCCATAGGGTTTAGGTTTTCCCTCTGAACATTTTCAATCAGGGCAGCTTCCATGATCTTCTCATCAGCTATAACTCTTACTAAAACGGGAATCTTGGCTAGCCCTAGCAATTGGGCTGCTCGCCACCGCCTTTCTCCTGCAATTATCTGAAACCGGGATCCTTGCTTTCGGACCACAATAGGCTGAACAAACCCATGTGCTTCAATAGAACGAGCAAGCTCATTTAATTTTTCCTTAGAAAAATTCTCTCGTGTTTGCCCTGGATTTGGATCGATTAAGCTGACATCTATTTCATACCACCCAGGATCAGAGTAACTTTCTTCCTCACCAAGCAATGCACTAATACCCCTGCCAAGGGCCTTTCTTGCCATTGTTAATAACCTCCTTACCTAGCTGAATATACCTTACAGCACCCTTCGATTTAATATCATATTGGATGATGGGCTGACCGTAACTAGGTGATTCAGCTAGTCGAACATTCCTCGGAATTACTGTCTCAAAAACCTTATCTTGGAAAAAGGCCCTTATGTCTTCCGCTACTTGATGGCTAAGATTAGTGCGCTCATCAAACATAGTCAAAAGTATTCCTTCTAAGACCAATTTTGGATTCCATCGACTTTTAATCTGTTCAACCGTTTCAAGCATTTCTGAAACTCCTTCCAATGAGAAATACTCGCATTGCATTGGAATAAGAATGGTATCGGTCGCTACCAACGCATTAAGGGTTAGGAGATTCAGAGATGGTGGACAATCCAACAATATAAAATCATAGTTTTCGTGGATTGGCTCCAAAACTTCCTTTAATAGATATTCTCGACGATCAACACTAACCAGCTCTAACAATGCTCCTGTTAAATTTTTGTCGGCTGAAACAAGGTTTAGATTCTCTACTTCCGTCTCAAGAAGGGCCTGACTCCAGAAGGCTTCTCCAGATAATAAGTGATAAAGGCTTTTTCTCGCTAATTGCTTGGAATATCCAAGACCACTAGTAGTATTAGCTTGAGGGTCACAATCCACCAACACTGTTTTCATATGAGAAGAAGCTAGAGAGGCTGCCAGATTAACTGCAGTAGTGGTTTTCCCAACCCCACCTTTTTGATTGGCGATGGCGATGATTTTCGCCAAGAGTCTCCTTTATACAATTTATTCTAAATAACTTAAATCAAAAAGAACTTCTTTTAATACTGTTAAGGAATAGTCATTTCTAGCAGAATATTTGGAAAAATTCAATAGATTAATCAATGTTAATTAAATGTTTCACGTGAAACATTACGTAGTTTGGACTCCGGTGACAACTATTTTTTGATGACTCCAAGGGATCTTAACTATTTTTAACCACTTAATCCCCTCAACATATTCTAATTTCTTATTCCATTCATTTTCAGTTGTAAATAGTATAACCTTTCCTTGGTCACTACAAAGATTAGAGCAGTGTTTTAGTTTATCGGCCATACGACCTAGTCCTCTAAACGTAAACGTTCTAGGGGGTTCACAAAAATCTATGGCACTGCAGTCTTCTAGGGTTTTACAGATAACTTTTGTCCTTATAACGCCCAATTCCTGCTTAACAAAAGTAAGGAAAGTAGCTCTTTTTTGACGGGGCTCTAAAAGATAAACCCTCCATTGAGGATTAAAAATCTTTAGAGCCATTCCTGGGAACCCTGCCCCAGAGCCGACATCAACTATTGGCATGTCACTTTCCTCTAGAAATTTTCCAGCAAAGAACGATTCAGCAAAAAGCTCCACCAGCATTTCTCTAGAAGTTTTTAGACCTGTTAGATTTATCTTTTGATTCCATTTTTCTAGCAACTTCAAATAAAGGCTAACCTGGCTAGACATATGTCTTGAGCATGCGATTCCATGTTCCTTTAACACTTCGCCGATCCAAGAATGATCTAAGGGGTCCATAGAAGTCATTATCTCGAAAAGATATTTTTTGCTCTCTTTTGTTTAATTTCCAGTTGAAGATGAATGATAGCTAATGCAGCTGGAGTTATTCCGGGGATCCTGCTAGCTTGGCCAATCGTAGAGGGCTTAATATGGGACAGTTTTTCTACTATTTCTAAGGACAGTCCTGCTATGATTGTATAATCTAAGTCGCAGGGAATGACCTTAGAGCCCGCTTGTTTCATTTTCTCTATTTCTAATGATTGCAGTTTTAAATAGCCTTGATACTTGATTTCAGTTTCAATACTTCGAATTTCTTCGGCACTTAGATTTTCTCTGAGTTCTCTGGGAACAGACGACATAAACTGTTCAATCTTGTGATCCGTACGTTTTAGTGCTTGACTAATAGATATTTTCCCTTGGCCAACTGGAATACGTGTGCTTCTTAGGAAGTCCCTTAAGTTGTTTAACCGTTCTTGTTTAAGACCAAACTCATCCAAAGCGCTACCCGATATCAAACCTAATCGGGCGCCCAGCGGGGTTAGTCGACTGTCAGCATTATCTATTCGAAGTTGGAGTCTGTACTCAGCCCGAGAAGTAAACATTCGATAGGGTTCATCAATTCCTTTTGTTACAAGATCATCAATTAAGATACCAATATAGGCCTCATCCCTGCCAAGTGTTACTGCTTTTTGTCCTTTCACTTTACGAGCTGCATTAATTCCAGCCATTAAGCCTTGGCACGCTGCTTCTTCATATCCAGTTGTTCCGTTAATTTGACCAGCATGGAATAGCCCAGACAAACGTTTTGTCTCTAGAGAAGGATAAAGTTCTGTCGGAATTACGTAGTCATACTCGATTGCGTAGCCAGGACGAATAATTTCGGCTTTTTCTAGTCCTTTGATTGAATGTATCATTTCCTGCTGAACTTCTGGAGGCATACTAGTGGAAAGACCATTAACATATACTTCATTGGTGCGGGTTCCTTCAGGCTCTAGAAAAATCTGATGCCTTGGTTTGTCAGAAAACTTCACCACTTTATCCTCAAATGAAGGACAGTATCGCGGTCCAACAGACTGAATCTTCCCACTATAAAGAGGGGATTTTTTTAAGTTATTACGAACAATTTTGTGAGTTTTCTCATTACTATAGGCAATAAAACAAGAGATTTGGGGCTGATCAATTTTTTTGGTCCGAAAAGAAAAAGGGGTAGGCATTTCGTCTCCTTTTTGTTCTTCAGTATAACTAAAATCGATTGTCCTACTATCTAATCGAGGAGGTGTTCCAGTTTTCATCCGGCCCCACTTGAATCTAAGCAACTTAATTGATTCAGCCAGGGAAATTGAAGGGGTTTCACCCCCGCGTCCTGCAGAATGACGTTTCTCACCAACGTGAATCAACCCGTTAAGAAAAGTTCCAGTTGTTAGAATCACAGCCTCAGCTTGTATTTTTCGTCCATCTCTTAATTCAATTCCGCTAACTCGATTCTCCTTACTCAAAAGACCAGCTACCTCGCCTTGTTTGATCTTTAGTAAATTTTCTTTTTCTAACAAAAACTTCATCTCTATTCTATAATTTTGCTTGTCAGCCTGAGCTCTAGGGGACCAAACTGCAGGACCACGGCTTCGGTTAAGCAAACGAAACTGAATCCCTGTACGATCAATCACTTGTCCCATTACTCCACCTAACGCATCAATTTCTCTGACAAGATGGCCTTTGCCTATTCCTCCGATAGCAGGATTACATGACATTTGGGCAATGAGATCTATATTCATAGTATAAAGGGCGGTATGTAACCCCATTCTAGATGAAGCAAGCGCAGCTTCAACCCCTGCATGACCAGCCCCAACCACCACTACATCATAGCTTTCAAAAAACATATTACTTTTCATGGATCATCCTTAAATCTAAGTCCAAAAAATTTTTAAACTTTTACTTCCCTATACAGAATGTTGAAAAGATATTTCCAAGAATATCTTCTATTGTTGTCTCACCTGTCAATCCATTGAGGGCCTTTAATGCTCGGTGAAGATCAATTAAAAATACCTCATGGGGCATCTCTTTCTTAAATGAATGCAATGATTCCTTTGTTGCCTTTAGCGCCTCTTCTACTTGCTGCTTCTGTCTGAAATTACTAAGAAAGGCCCCATCTTGCTCAAGAGTCGAATGACCAGCCAGCTCACCTAGCAGAAGGGTTCTTAAAGAATCTATACCATCACCTGTCAGGGACGAAACTCTGAGAATTGGCACCTTGAGTCGTGGTAATTGTTTCTGGGTCAGTTTTTGATCCAGATCAATTTTATTTATTACGAGAAAAAAGGGTTGTTTTTTAATTACACTAAGCAAGGCTCTGTCTTCCTTGGTTAAACCAACCGAGCCATCAAACACTAAAAGCACTCTATCTGCTTCTGCCAAGACTTCTTTTGATCTATCAACCCCAATATTCTCTAAACGGCTAGAAGAGGTTCGAATACCCGCAGTATCTAACCATCGAATTGGCATTCCTTCTAAATCGCTGGTCTCAGAAACAATGTCTCGCGTAGTCCCGGGAATTTCACTTACAATCGCTCGGTTTTGGTTAAGTATACTATTGAAAAGACTGGACTTACCAACATTAGGCCGACCCACTATCGCCACGGTTAAACCCTCTTGAATCAATCTGCCAACTGAGAAACTATTGTCGAGCTCCAATAAACTTACGATGATATCATCTAAACGGCGATCTATCTCTAAATCAGGCAAAATGGAAACATCATCATCTGCAAAATCAATCCCTGCTTCAAGCAGGGCAATCAGATTAATCAACGACTCTTTAATCGGCTTCACCCTTTTAGAAAGTGACCCCGAAGCTCGCTGACGTGCCACCTGGGCTTGGAAAAGAGTTTTTGCTTCAATTAAATCACGAATTCCTTCTGCCTGCATTAGATCAATCCTGCCCCTCAGATAAGCCCGAAGCGTAAATTCCCCAGGAGTCGCCATCCGGGCACCTTTCTCAATTAAGAGATTCAACACGGCTTTTAATACTACAGGACTCCCATGACAGCTGATTTCGACTACATCCTCTCTGGTGAAAGACCTAGGTTCCCGAAAATAAGTAACTACCGCTTCATCCAATACCGGTTCTGACTGGGAACTTTGGATATTACCTAAAACTGGAGTGTGGTCTTGGAGAGTTTGTTGAGCGGAGTAAAAAACTGATTCAGTTATCTTCCGGGAATCTTGACCACTGAGCCGAATAACCCCTACACCACTTTTACCAATAGGTGTCGAAATAGCTGCAATTGTATCTTCAATTAAAGTAGGCATACGAGGTTAAATTAAAGAATAAAACTCTTTAAACACCCCGTCTTATCATTATCTTGGGTAAAATACAACCCTTCTGTCTTCGTTGTATCCTTCACTTTCAGTACGAATGGTTTCACTGTCGGCTACAGCTAGATGAATAATTCGGCGTTCTTCCGGCGACATAGGACCTAATTTCAAAGGATTACCTGTTCTTTGCACATTTTCGGCTGCTGTTAATGCCATTAGCTTTAATTCTCCCGCCCTTGCACCACGGTAATTGTTGCAGTCCACTATAATCTGTTGCTTCTGTCTCTCAAATAACCGATTGCAAAGATACTCCAGAGCATACAAAGGCGAAGCCATTCGGGCCAAAAGGATGCCTGCGTCCTTACCAGTAAAATTTACTTTCACCTGGATTCCATCTTCAATGATATCCACCTCTAACTGAAAATGGCCTGATTGAATAAACAAGTTTAGGAATTCTCTTAAAGTCATTGCTACCTTCTTTAGGCAGAACTCTTTTAATTGTATCTATATTTAGAGGGGTTAAGTGACCTTATTCTGTTACCCTTGAGGCACTCGGTTAGATCTACAACTCATTATATATGAATTACTTACCATCATCACTGCCGGAGCCCCCCCAGTCAAAAAATCCTCTACCTCCTCCTGCGTGACCCTGCCACCCTGCTTGTAGCGTAATACTAATGAGGGTGCCAGTGAACCAATACAACACTAATCCACTGGACGCAGCGATCATAAAAAACACAAACATCAACGGCATAAACTTCATTAATTTAGCCTGCATAGCTTGCTGAGGGTCGCCGCCCGCCATCGGCATAGGAGTCATTCTTTGCATCTGAAACATGGAGAGCCCCATTAGAATGGGCAGAATATACGTCGGATCAGGAACTGAAAGATCCTTTATCCAAAAGATGAACGGTGCTTGTCTTAGCTCGATGGAAGCATTCAACAATCTATAAAAAGCAAAGAAAAAAGGCATCTGAATCAACATAGGCCAGCATCCTCCCAATGGGTTTACCCCGTGCTCTTTATAAAAAGCCATGACTTCAGCTTGCATCCGTTGTTTTCGTGGATCAGTGGCTTTCATTTTCTTATACTTAGCCTGAATTGCTTTGATTTTCGGTGCAAACTCTTGCATTTTTTTACTGGATTTTAGCGATTTAATCCGAAGTGGGAATAGAACCACATTGATCACAATAGTCAACAGAATGATTGCAACCCCATAGTTGCCTACAACGGAATAAGTCCATTTCAACCCATAAAGCAAAGGCCTACAAAGAAAGGCAAACCAGCCATAGTCAATCACTCCATCTAGTGCAGAAGGTAAAACACTGGTGTCTTTAGGTCCAACAAAAAGCCTAACGCCTTGTTCCGACCCATAAACACCGATATTAAGCAATATAGTCTCTAAAGGTTCTTCACCTAAATAATCCATAACTGCCTGACGTCCTAGAGAGATACGACTGATTTGATTAGGCCCTACAGGCAAAAAGACGGCAGCAAAATAATGATCTTCCAAACCAAGAGTTTGGAAATTTCCCTCCATGGATTGCCGACCTTCAAGGTCACCTTCATCAAGACGTTCAATATCTCCTTGGCTCTTAAGAATGACATATTTTTTAGCCCATGGGTTGTCAAGAGTGCGATCACCAAAACCACCCCTCCACAAAAGAGAATGGTCTACCGACCTTCCATTAATTGAGACATTAGAGTCAATCTGAATCTCATAGGAGTCTGCTCTAAAGGTTAATTGCTTTGTTACCGAGACAATCCCGTCAGAATATTCAAACTTCAATCTTTTCGGTATAGCCCCAGATCCTGAAAAGTTAAGGATTTGTGGGGCATCAACACGAAAAAGAGCAGTCTTCAGCTTTTCAGAAAGCTCCGCTTCTTTTTCAATGCTTAAGGAAAGTGGAAACCCCGCTTTTTCTTCCTGCTCTTCACAGTTTTTCCTTACCTGAGAATTAACCTTTTCACAATTGAGCGGAAGAAGATTCAAAGCTTCTCCACTACCATCCTTAAAATCCTTTAGCACCCATTTTTTTACAATAGCGCCTTTATTGGAAAGTGAAAGCTGGAACAAGTCTGT
>CAYWYX010000067.1:8045-13006 GCA_964462735.1 uncultured Acidobacteriota bacterium
TGATTTTATGTCTTAAAACCATTAATCAAGAGGGTCGTATCCGCCTGGGTGAAAAGGATGACACTTTATCAACCGCTTTAATCCACGCAGCATCCCGCCTAGGAGACCATACTTACTGATGGCTTGATGGGAATATTCCGAGCAGGACGGCCAAAACCTACAGGCCGGAGGTAGAAACGGCGAGATAAACTGCTTGTACAAGTCAATGCAGCTTAACACGCCTTTCTTGAGGAGTTCCAAGGGCCCTCATCAACTGTTCCAAAAGACGATTAATTTCCAAAAAGGTTGCCCTCGACCCCAATCTTCCTGCAGAGGCCTTTGGATGGACAACAACATCGACTCCATAAGGAACAGAAACCTTGCGGAGTCTTAAAGCTTCTCTGATACGCCGTTTCAAAAGATTTCTTGTAACAGCGTTACCTAACCTTCTACCTACTGATATTCCAAAGCGTGGAGACCTCAGACCATTGAGGGCGAAAAAAAGATGAATATTAGTGCCCCACATCCTTTCGCCCTTCTCATAGACAACTTGATATTGTCTGGATCCTAGAAGACGTACACACTTGGGGAAGCCATGATTTAACAATTGACGACCCTAGGGTGTCAAACGTTTACGGCCTTTTGCCCGACGGCGTTTGATTACCGACCGACCAGCCTTAGTGCTCATCCTAACACGGAAACCATGTGTCTTAGCCCTCTTTCGGTTATTAGGACGAAATGTTGGTTGCATGGATCCCCTTTATACAGTTTAGGAAGTTATAGTGAAGACAGGTCTTTATATCACATGATTTATTTGACTGTCAAACCAATTGATTCTCGATGTTACTAGGTCCCAGACAGGACCATTTCATGGGCATTATTGCTCCTTTTCGGTAAGGATATTTCATATTGAAAACTTCTAACCTCTATGCTATCTTAAATTCTTAATCAAAACAGCGAAAAGCCTCACAAATTCTAGATATTTTGTGTAATTTTATCTTTTTTGGACTCGGTGCTACGTAATAGATAGAACTTTTCAATGTTGCGAGTTCTGTGAATCTATAGACGAAGCTTCCAGAAAAACTCCGCTATGAATGTCTGGCAAAAAATCCTAAAAAACGTTGAACCAAGGATGAATAAACAAACCTTTTCGACCTGGTTCAAACCAACTCAATTTCAAAGCCTCCAAGGAGATAACACTCTCCACATCATCGTTCCCAATCCCACCTTTGAGAGCTGGATAAAGAAACACTACTCTGACATGTTAAAGGAGGCAGTCCGTGAATCCCAACTCGGAGATTTAACATTGCATTTTCACTCAAAGTCTGCCAGCAAGAAGGTTTATTCTGTTGCCAAACCCAAAGATTCTCCCTATCAAACGGAACTTAATTTTAATTCTGTGGAAAACTTGCTGAATTCCAGATATACCTTTGACCGGTTTGTAGTAGCCTCTTGCAACCAATTTGCCCACGCCGCAGCTTTAGCTGTAACTGAGACTCCCGGTAAAATATATAACCCTCTCTTTATCTATGGAGGTGTTGGTTTAGGCAAAACTCATTTAATACAAGCCGTTGGACATGAGATTAAATCAAGAGCCCGAAATACTCGGTTGAGTTATGTTTCTTCAGAAAGATTTACAAATGAAGTCGTTAACGCTATACGTTATGATAGAACTTTGGCATTGCGTGAAAAATACCGTAACATTGATGTCCTGTTAGTAGATGATATTCAGTTTATTTCAGGAAAACAAGCTACTCAACAAGAATTTTTTCACACTTTTAACACCCTTTATGATGCTCAAAAGCAGTTAGTGGTTTCCAGCGACTCTCTTCCTAAGGAAATTCCAGATATTCAGGAGCGACTTAAATCTCGGTTCGAATGGGGCCTAATTGCTGATATCCAGCCTCCTGATCTTGAAACTAAAGTTGCAATATTAAAGAAGAAGGCTGCATTCGAAAATTTCGAGTTACCAGACGACGTCGCCTTTTTTATAGCCAGTAAAATAGAATCAAACGTTCGACAGTTAGAAGGATCTCTGGTAAGACTAATGGCTTTTAGTTCTCTAACTGATGAACCTGTATCTCTGGCTATGGCTCAGAAAGCTTTGAGAGCCATTCTTAAATCAGAAGAAAAACATGTAAATATTGAAAAAATTCAAAAAACTGTAGCTGATTACTTCAAACTAAAAGTTTCTACCCTAAAAGCCAAAAATAACTCTAAAGCAATTGCTATACCCAGGCAAATTGGTATGTACCTGTGCAGAGAATTAACTAAAGCTTCTCTACCAGAAATCGGCAGATCCTTTGGTGGCAAACATCACACAACAGTTATTTATTCTATAAAAAAAGTTCAGCACCAAAAGTCATCCAATAAAGATTATGCTAAGCTCATAAAGATGTTCTTTGACTCCCTGAAGTAATAGCTAAAAAATTCCACAACCATCTTCTTTAAATACTGTGGAAAATCTGTTAAATTTATTTTTACAGTCTTTTGTTTGTTTTTTTAGATAAGTTTTTCATAATTTTATTCACAATATTTCTAACTGATTTAAAAACACTTATATTAATTTTTTCAGTTTTACACAGCACTACTAATACTATTAAATAATATATTTAGAATCTATTTAGGATAGAAATGGAAATTACTGTTAGAAAACCTGATATTGTCAATGAAGTTCTGCTAACACAAGGAGTTGTTGAAAGAAAAACAACAATCCCAATTTTGGCAAATCTCCTGATTGAAACAGGAGAGGGAAAAATTAATCTAGCTGCTACTGATCTTGATATTGGAATAAAGAGTTCCTGCCCAGCAAAAATTATAGAGACAGGAGCAATTACTACTCCTGCTAAAAATTTTCTAGACATTATTAGATCCTTACCTGATAGGGAGATAAAGATCAAAAAACTGGAAAATAGCTGGGCTCAGATTAAGTGCGGCTCGGCAACATTTAAAATTGTCGGATTGCCAACTGATAATTTTCCTACTCTTCCGGAATGCGAAACAGATCTAGTCCAAATACCAGCAAAGATTCTGTTAAGACTACTTAATAACACTATTTTCTCAGTTGCTCAAGAAGAGACTCGGTTTGCCTTAAACGGAGCCTTGTTATTACTAAAGCCGTTAAGTGTTACTATGGTTGCTACTGATGGACATCGACTTGCACATATTGAAAAAACGCATGAATTTAATAATATTAATACCGAAATCAGTACTTTAATTCCCAGGAAAGCATTATTTGAACTTCAAAAAATCCTTGCTGGAATTGACGAGAATGACAAAGAGATGGTTAGCTTCGGGAGGGATGAGACACATATATTTTTTAGGATCAGTGGAAGGCTTATGATTGCAAGAATGTTGACTGGACAGTTTCCCAATTATGATGCGGTTATTCCCAAAGAAAATAAAGAAAGTATTACTTTAGATAAGGTAGAGTTTCAGGCAGCTATTGAACGAATTTCTTTGTTAGCTGATGATAAATCACGTTCGGTCCGGGTTGTTTTAGAGGACAATAAGCTTGAGATTAGTTCGAGTAATGCTAATTTGGGGGAAGCTAACGAGCAGATTTCGATAGAGTACTCAGGAGCAAAACTTGAACTTGGTTTTAATTGTAAGTATCTCTTAGAATTTCTTAAGGCTACTGAAGATCATTCGATTAGTTTCGACTTTAAGGATAGTCAAAGTTCTGGGCTATTAAGACCAGCAAATGAAGAAGAAGATTATCGTTATCGTTATATTGTCATGCCAATGAGAATTTAGGTGTTTGTGTTGGCTTAGATGAGCTGGTTTTGGTTGGTCAAACCTACCAAGTAATTCTATTTAAACGAAAATAATTGAAATACACAGCCCTTATTTCAGCCTGGAATGATTCTCTCCCAGCTATTAGTTAGGTTTTTTCGAAATATTCAAGACACAGAGCTCTTTTTTTCACCTCGAGCTAACATAATCTTAGGTGATAACGGTCAAGGGAAAACTAACCTTTTGGAAGCAATCCATGTATTGTCCCTTACTAAATCATTCCGCACCCACCAGTCTCGTGACTTAATCAACTGGAAAGCTTCTAGGTACTATATAAAGGGAGAAATACAAAACAAACAGGAAAAATGCTTCTTGTCGATTGAATACTCCCATCTTATCCGAAGAATTCTGGTAAATGATTCTAAAGTAAATCTTTTAAGATACTTAGGTCTTTTATCTGTAACCGCTTTCTCAACCATTCATGTGGAACAGTTTAAATCTGATGCTGAAATCCGGCGGCGCACAGTAGACCGAGGACTTTATCCCATACATCCTAGCCATCTCAGGAGAGTTTTGGATTATGGTCGATTAATAAAGCAGAAAAATTCCTTATTAAGAGAAGGCTCTTCGGGTTATAATAAGAGAAATCGTGATTTGCTGCACAGTTGGAATCTTCAAATAGCCGATTTAGGAGCGAGGATTATAAAATCACGTCAGCGTTATATTGATAAAATCAAGGATAAGCTGAATATTCAACAAAATTGGTTTACTCCAGAAACCCTAACAGTACAGTATCTTCCTTCCTTTGAATTAAACACAGATTCGACGCTGGCAGAAACTTATGATCAGATATTGGAAAAACTCTCTCAGGAGAGTCAAAATGAGTTTCGCGCCCGAAGGTCTTTGGTCGGTCCACATCTAGACCAAATTTTAATGTTAGTTAATGGTAAATTAATGCAAAGATTCGGGTCAGCAGGTCAACAAAGATGTTCTCTTCTTGCCTACCAGCTGGCCCAAATGGAAGTCCATTTTGATGTAAGGGGTGAGTATCCAATTTTTTTAATGGATGATGCTGATGCTGAATTGGATGAAGGAAGGACGAATAGTATTTTGAATGTTTTAGAATCGAAAACTCAAGTTTTTATTACCACCAATAAACCATCCTTTATCAGAAAACAGCGTTTTGGGGATAGTTTGGTTAAAACGTTTAAGGTCGAAGAAGGTCAGATCAAAGAAACAAGTTTCCG
>CAYWYX010000068.1:0-12579 GCA_964462735.1 uncultured Acidobacteriota bacterium
ACTAAATAAACTAGAAATAAATCTCCCATTATTGTAGATTGACTGCCTATTGTCGTAAAATTATTCCCTCTGATATTCCAGAAACTTTATTTTTGTGATGAAACTCAAAAACTTGAAAAATTATAGTGATCCTAAACAATTAACTACACATTTCGTAGTTATGTCAGTCATTATGATTGTTGCTTCAAGTATTTTCTCTGTACATCTTGCTGACAGCTTCCTAACTTCAATTCCGCTTTCTAACCAAGAAAATCGATATTCAGTCCAAACTTTTGGCGGGTCAACCATTGCAACTCTAACACCTATAGAATTACCACAACATATTTCTGTGCTTGCGCTCCCAGACCATTTCACCGAATCCGAATGGCAGGAAGTTAAATCCATAGTTCGTGGATTAACCAATTTCAAGAACCAATTAACCAGTTTCAGACTCCACGTCCTAGTTAATGGAAACCTCAAATCCTGGGCGTTCTCTCCAGATACGATCAACGATGTACTAAACAATATAAACTGGAAGGGTAGTACTAACCCAGAGACCATAACAGCAGGGTCATCGGTAAGTCTTGAAGAACTAGCAACATTTTATCATGAGCTTGGAGAAAACCTACCTAACCCTCACTCTTTGTGGGAAACATTGATTTTACTGGCTCCTGAAAAGAGTATGGCGAATAAAGATTTAAACTCCTATTGCTCTGCTTATTTGATTAACAAACTTATAAAAAACGGATTCAGGTTAATCCACTGGAAGCTCACTGATAATAGGCTATCTTCAGATGAAAAGAGTCAATCAAAAGAAAATTTACTTTCTAATCCTGACGATAAGGACAGTTCAAGACGAATCTTGAAACTAGCAACAGAGTTTACCTGTGGTGAAACAGTGACAACAATTTCCGAACTCAACCAACTTCTATTGAGAAGATCTTGTATCGAGGTTACTATGCCCGAAATTCCTCTTCCAAAAGGCATTCTTCAATATAATGCGCGTCTAATTGATCGCACAGATGGAAACACAATCACCAAAATTCCTGCTATTACCCAAAAAGCCAATAAAGAAATTGCTTCTCCTGTAGAATACTCCATAGGGTTAAAGGAGCTGAATAATGCTCGTCAAGCAGTTGCCCTTAAAGACAGACAAGCTCTCCGTTCGTCAATTAGAAAAGCCTTAAATCTCAATCCTCTCCACCCTGCAACGCTTAAATTTGCCTCGGGAGTGTACCAACAACAACGAAATTGGAAAACTGCCTTACAGTTAATTACCCCACTAGTCACTTTGACTCCAGAAGATCCTGAAGTGTTTACTAATACTGGTGATCTCTACTTCCAATTAGAACAATGGGAAAAAAGTGTTCAAGCCTACCAGAAGGTCTTGGACTTAGATCCAACCCGATCGACGGTTACTGAAAAAATTATTGGGGTCCAAGAAGCCAGTGGAGATATTTTGGGGGCCCTAAATGAAACTCAGTCAGCTCTTAAACAATACCCTAATCAGGCCCAGCTATATGTCAGGAGAGGAAGCTTACTACAAAAGGCTGAGCGACCTTCAGAATCAATTAACTCCTATAGGAAAGCCCTAAAGTTAAACCCCAGACTAGGAGAAGGATACCTAGGTTTAGCCAAAGTTTATTTAAGTAAAAATCAGAAGGCCCTTGCTCTGGGAATTATTAGAAAGGCAGTTGATCTTATTTCAAGTGATCCAAAGATATATGTTCGTTTCGCCAATTTCTGTGAAAGTCAGGGCTTTGAAGACCAAGCTCTCATCTTTTATCAAAAAGCTTCTCAAGCTGACCCTGGCCTTGCAAAAGCTTACTATGAAATCGCTCGAATTCAAACAGCTCGGGGTAATTCAAAAAAGGCTCTGGACACGGTCAAACTAGGTCTTCAGCAGGATCCTGGTTCTTTTGACCTGTACCAATTGCAATGGAAACTGCTCGATGAAGGTAATGAATTTTTTTCAATGCGAACCTCAGTTGAAAAGGCATCCAGAATCTTTCAAGGAGATGCTAGAACTCTCGAAAAGTTAGCTAGAGTGCGTGATGTTTTTGGAGATCATGCTAGTGAAACCTATGAATCTCTCATCGCAATTTTAGAAAAAGAGTCAGCAGACCCGAAACAATTGGAACAATTAATTGAAAGAGGTCTAGTAGTAGCTCTGCGAAACGGTGATCGACCCAGAGCCAGTAACTTTGCAAAAAAACTGATTAACCTAGGTCGAGAAGATATTCCATTTATCGAACAGGTAGCCAAAAAGAAAACCAAATCCTCCACAGTCAATGTCCCTGGTGGCATCAATGGTTTGGCACAAGCAGCAGGAATGAAACAGGGAATCCCTGGGGATTCTTTTGCCAAGGACTATACTTCTGCTCTAACTAGAAGAACCCACGGTGACGCAGGAAGGGGTTATATTCAGATGATACGCCACTACTTTAACACCGTGGCAGATCTTCGATCAATAGCTAGATCTAGAAAACCTCAATTTCAAATCCTTCTTAAAACAGACAATGCATCAAATATTAATAAAACCCAAAAAGCTTTGAATTTATTAGGGTGGAATCTACACCAACAAGATGGAAAAATTTACCTAAAGCTAGGAACAGACGAATTATCTGCACTGAAACAAACATTCTTATCAGCTTTAGGGGTAGATGAGCTTCAAATGAAATTATCTTTGGAGTCAGGTGATTCCTATCAAATATCCATTGCTGATCAGAAAGTTCCAATAAACTTTAATGAGAATTTTTGGTTGAGGCGTTTTTTCTCTAGACCTTATCAAACTGGGGGACTCCTACAAGGATTCCTGTCAAATATCCCTGCTGCCCGACTTTATGCAGGTTTAGCATCGATGAATGATGAAGCACGTCGTTTAGTTATAGAAACCTATCAACCCAATGAATTACTGGACAATTTTACAGACACTTTATTCAGATTTGGCGCTGGTCTGTCGGCTAATGAAGGACAATTACTCTTGCCTGGAGGAATCAATAGCATTCCAGCTTGGGAATTTTTAGTTGGAAGCAACCCTAAAAGACCACGAGGGTTTTTACGAAAACTTCTCGCCCGAGATTTTGGGAAACTCTTAGCCTATTACCAATGCCTCATTAATCTACCCGCTAATAAACAGGCTTTTTTTACTCGTTATCCTAGTCGATTGGTAGCCTTTTACGATGTTTTCCCCTTTAGAGGACCAAACCAACCAAAACGACGTGTTGTAGGTAGTCGTAATTATTTCAAGGATCTTGCTCGAGAATTACCACTGGACCAAAAAGGCCGTGTCCGATTTCCAGGTAGTGCTCAAATTTGGTCTGTTTCACCTGCATCAACTGATAATCTAAGGAATATACAAAAATTAACAGAACCTAATAGTAAAACTGTCACGCCCAGGGAAGAGAATCAGAATCTGATCAACCTAATTCTGACCGAGAATCAGACGGGAACAAGGGTAACCAACCAAGTTGAAACTTTCCTAACAGTGGTACACATCGAACGTCACTGGAATGAAATTCTAGATGAACCTACAACTGTTCTACTAGTTCAGAATTACCCTAAATATAAGGAGCTTTTCCCATATCTTTTATCTTTACCACAACAATCACTCAATCAATTAACGTATTTTTTTAGAGCAATAAAGAATTTAGAAGAGCTCGAAAATGCTAGATTAAATGATTCTCTAGGATTATTTCATGGATTTCTTCAAACGTTCGTCCTCCTTTATGAAAACCAAGTCCTAACTGACACCAAGACTACCGCAATTATAGAAACCTTTCTTCGAGAATTTTCTCAGGTTAAAAATGACAGGCAATTTACTGAGGCATCCGTTAAAATCTTCAAACTCCTATCACAACTTTTACCACCTTCAAAATCTGAGTTGGAAAATGGTTCCCCTAATATCCAAACCGTAAGTCTTCTTGGACCTAACATTTTTGGATTAGACGATCAATTAATGACTGCATTTAGCGGGCAATCTGGGAAAGTTGACTTCATCAGTAGTAAACAAACAGAAACCCTTGAATCCGACTTGATAAAACGGAGAAGAATTGAAGAAGTACTTAAATTGCAAAGAATTTTCTCATTCACAGGACTGATCAGGTTTTATGATGCTGCTTTAAGCATCAAAAAGAATGGTAAACAATCAAGAGAAGCTATTGAAGTATTTACTAGAGGTCTGTTTGACCTCCTACAAACTGGGCAACAGCTGAAAAATCAGCTAACAAATGCCCAAAGAAAAACCGTTCGTATGATTCGCTCACCAGACAGTACCTTACGATGGATTAGGAGATTGAAGGGTTCTAAAAATAGATCTGCATTAACAACTTTTTCTACGACAACTTTCACCTCTCCTCTCAGTAAAGAAGAACTTTCAACTTTGGTCGATGAGGTCCTCTCATCGTTGAGCAAAGATTTTAAGGATACCCTAGTAGGCTGGATATATGCTTATTATTTTTCACCCCAAGACCTCGTCATCGCTGAAGATCCTTTACTCATTAGAAAACACCAATTTTACATTCCTTCAAGCCGAGGAAAAGGGATTTTCTGGCCAGCGGCTTCACGTCAAACTCTTCGCTTACAGACAGGAAACTTTATTCGTGGGCCACTGTCTCAACTCCCCACTCTCGCAGGAGAAATTGGACTAGTAAAGGCCGAAGCAGGAGAATCTATTGGTACAGACCCTGTAGTAGAGGGATTTGCTGCAGCCCAGCTCGCTGGAGTTAGGGTAATCCCTTGGTCAAACCTAAATCCTTTAAGTATTCATTTAGTTGGGTTAAAACTGAGAATGGCCCAGGAATTTGTGGCAACGGCAGCAATCTACGACCAGCGAAAAAATCATCTAGCAAAAGTAGTAAAAGGCTTAATAGGACCACTACGGAGGGCCCAATTGCTTGACAGTTTGTCTAAGCGAGACTTTGAGAAAGCTCTTTCTCTTTTGAGTTCCTCTGACCTATACTTTCTGGCGAATTACCTCTTAGAACACAAAAATATTTCTCTAACTGAAGGACCGGTTTCAAAAGCTATTGAACGAATTATTAAACTTGTTCCTCCTAAACAGGATCAGTTATTTGTAGGATCTGAAAGTGGTCATTATTCTTACTGTATTTTGATTCCACCAGCCCCTTATGAAAACTATGAGAATTCCCTTTTGACCCGCCATCTGTCTAGACGACTAGGTCATATAATGTTAACACTAGCTGAACAGGCTGACCGGTTGGGTTTGTCCACTACCGCTCTGGCTCTATTATCGGAACCTGCCGTAAAACATGCTGCATTAAATGCAAAAATGAACAATAGTGCGGACTGGAAAGGAGCCCTAGATTCAATGTCAACAATTCCACTACACAATCTGCTAAAAGAGCTAATAAAGCAAACACCTAATTATTAAAGAAAATTTGAGGAGATCTATTAATTCTCTTCCCTGTGTGTTATAGACCACTTCATATGAAGTTTCAGCAGATTATGCTAAATGTTATTAAATTCCTTGTATTAACGCTTTGTTGGGGATTTACTCAAACATCTTCTTGTCATTTGGCTGGAAATATAGGGCTATTGAGAGAAGATTCTCTCCAGCAGAGCCTCGAAAAATTTCAAAAAAGATCTAGTACCGTCAAAACTTTGATAACGGTTAATTCTGATGGAGCTCCATTTATGGGGTCTAAAGAATCCAGAGTTACCTTGGTTGAATTTTCTGACTATCAATGCTTTTTCTGTCGGCGCCATGATCGCCAAGTTGCTCCCAAAATTATAAAAGAGTACGTTGAAACAGGAAAAGTTAAGTATGTGTTCCGGGACTTTCCTCTTGATTCACATCCAAGAGCCTCTTTGGCTGCTGTAGCCGCTCACTGTGCTGGTGACCAAAATCATTATTGGAAAATGAATGATCTTTTATTCCGCTACCAAAAAGCGCTGAGTCATAATGCCTTAATAAAATTTGCTAAGAGTCTAGGACTGAACAATGCGACCTTTCAGAAATGTGTGGAAAGTGGAAAGTATGCAAAAAAAGTTTTAAATAGTCGTAATGATGGTGATAAGGCTGGAGTAGACTCAACCCCTTATTTTTTTCTAGGACTTACCAATCGAAAAAATTCCGAGATAATAGTAAAAATAATCTTAAAAGGTGCGCAACCTTACTGGGTTTTTCAAAATGCTATTGAAAGCTTGTTGATTGACTAAACGATCTTAGCAATAAAATTACTCTGATCCTTGAGAAACCAGAGGCATTCTTATTTTGATTGATGATCAACCGCAGAGGGGGTGTCATGCTCGTCAACTGGAGGTCGACCAGCCCAAAATGAAGCCAACATAGCTCCTGACATATTCATCCAAGGTCCAAAAATAGCTGATGGTAAAGCGGCCATTGGATTTTGCCAGACTTTTAAAGCTAATCCTGATGCCATACCTCCATTCTGGAGACCCACTTCAATAGCAACAGTGCGAGAATCAGTTTTATCTAAGCCCAAAGATCTCGCACCCCCGTAACCCAGAAGATATCCAATGAGAACATGAAGGATTGCTGCAACCAAAATACTAAAAACAAAACCACCACTTAGAAGGTCATTACGCGACAAGGCAGTAATAATTCCTATAATAAAACAAATTGAGAACATCGAAACGTAGGGAAGGGTTTTCATGATGAACCGAGAAATTATCGTCGTATAGCTGTGCCTGTCTTCTAATTTTTTCAAAATCAAGTTTGCTACCAGTCCACCCACAACGGGCAGAATAATCATTTTGATAATAGTAATCATCATAGCCATAAACTCAACATTAGTATAGGTGCCAGCCAAAAACTTAGTCATAGTAGGTGTCATGATTGGAGCCAACAATGTGGATACAGAAGTCATTGTCACTGAAAGAGCAACATTACCCTTGGCCAAAAAAACCATCACATTTGAAGCTACTCCTCCAGGACACGAACCAATCAAAACCATGCCAGCAGCTACATCATTATTTGGAGCAAAGAGTACAGCTAAAGTTTTACCTACTAGAGGCATGACCGAAAATTGCAGTACAATACCAATTATGACAGCCTTAGGCATGGTGAAGACTCTTACAAAGTCACCCAATGTTAATTGGGTACCCATACCAAACATGATGATCTGAATTAGAGGAACTATCAGAGCACTCAGCTTATAACCGGACCAGGTTCCAAAAATCCCTGGATAAAACATGGCTAAGCTCACGAAAACTGCCACCCAAAGGGTAAAAGCAAATGGGCGAAATGTTTGACTTCGTCCTACCGCAACCGCCAGAAAACAAAAAAATAAGACTGTAGCAGGCCCGATTGGAGTAGGTCCAAGGAACTGCCAAGTAGGCCCAAGAAACTGCCAAAAACCAGTAGCAAACAAGACCAGACCAGCTAACAAACTGATTAAAGACAAACCGAAAAAAAATCGAGGAGATAATAGCATTAATGCAACTCTTTATTGCTCAAGCACCTAGAAAATAAACATACTAATTATTTGTCATTAAAAATGAGGGTCAGTGCTTTTATATGAAAAATAGCTTCTTAAAATTCTCAATTAATCGCTAATACTTTTACCTAGATGATATCCCTTGAGGGAGATTTCACCTAAAATACTATATTAATTTAAGTCACTATTGGCGCGCCCGGAGGGACTCGAACCCCCGACCTGCGGCTTCGAAGGCCGACGCTCTATCCAGCTGAGCTACGGGCGCTATGAAAGTATTTCATCAGCAGATCAACTAACAACTTTTAATTATATCTGAGCCGACCATAGCAGGCAAGATGAGAAGGGCTAGACAGATTGGATTCCAATTTTTTCTAAGTTTCAAAAATGTAATATAACTTCTCCAAAGGATAAAAATAAGCTAATAACAGCAATTATATTAGAGTTGTTCCAATGAAAAAACAAAAATATGTTATGATCATAATTTAGAGGTACTGCTCACCTTTTTACTAGCATTATCTAAAAAAAATAATATCATTCCATGAGTATCGAATCGATCCTGAGTCAGACCAAAATCCGCCACCTAGATCTCAGAGACATCGTCACTGTAGAACCTACCTACAGTTTACGGGACACAATCACAATAATGCAATCCCATAGATCAGGTTGTATTTTGGTTACAGTAGGTTCTGATCTTGTTGGAATTTTTACAGAAAGGGACCTTGTCCAAAAAGTGGTTGGTAATGAGGAAAGACTCCTAGATCAATCAATTCAAAAGTTCATGACAATCCAACCAACTGTTCTGAGTTTAGACGATTCTTTGCTAGATGCTATCTCCTTGATGAATAAAGGTGGCTATCGTCATATTCCATTAGTCGACTCAGAAAAAAAATTACATCGCTGTCTTTCCGTTACCAATATTATTGATTACTTGTCTGAGCAATATCCACAGGAATTGTTATCTCTTCCACCTAGACCAGAACAAAATTTCACAGAACCAGATGGTGCATAAAAATTACAACCTATTAATAGAAATATTTTCTACAATTCTGCAACTCAAGGGGTAAAAAAAAAGTATCTATGTCTGTGACTTCCACAAAAATAAATACCCCTTCCAAAAAGAGTGTTGTTGAGCTTGAAAACGCTACCATTCGGTTTGCAGGTGATTCGGGAGACGGAATGCAGTTAACCGGAACCCAGTTCACAAATACTTCTGCAATTTTTGGTAACGATACCAGCACCCTTCCAGATTTCCCGGCTGAGATCCGTGCGCCTGCTGGCTCACTACCGGGAGTAAGTGGTTTTCAGGTTAACTTTAGTAGCCGTGACATTCGCACCCCTGGTGATCAGCCAAATGTTTTAGTGACTATGAATCCCGCCGCATTAAAAGTACATCTCCCCGACTTGGAAGATGGAGGGATTATCATTGTAAATACGAATTCCTTTGCTCCTTTGAACTTGAAAAAAGCTGGTTACAAATCAAACCCCTTGGAAGATGGTACCCTAGCTGGCTATCGATTAATTAAAGTCCCGCTTAACGAATTGAATAGCAAGGCACTAAAAGATGTAAGTCTATCTAGGAAAGAAATGGACCGATGTAAAAACTTTTTTGCTCTTGGTCTAACGTATTACCTTTTCGATCGACCTTTAACCCCTACACTTGGATGGATTAGAGAAAAGTTCAAAAAAAATACTGTAATTCTAGAAGCCAATAC
Source organism: uncultured Acidobacteriota bacterium (assembly GCA_964462735.1). Classification (GTDB taxonomy): domain Bacteria; phylum Acidobacteriota; class Terriglobia; order Versatilivoradales; family Versatilivoraceae; genus JAKUNG01. The sequence continues at coordinate 9,113 of CAYWYX010000068.1, forward strand.
TCTAGCACTTCAAGCAGGATACAATTATGCAGATACTACTGAAGTTTTTACCACTCACTACAGGGTTCGCCCTGCTACATTAACACCAGGAAAGTATCGAAACATTACTGGCAATGAAGCCACTGCTTTAGGCTTCATTGCTGCAGCTGAGATTGCCAAACGTCCCTTATTTTATGCCAGCTACCCAATTACCCCTGCTAGTGACATTCTCCATGAGCTTTCCAAACACAAGAACTTTGGAGTCAAAACTTTTCAAGCCGAAGACGAAATTGCAGCAATTGGTGCAGCAATTGGTGCTTCCTTCGCTGGCCAGTTGGGACTGACCGGGACAAGTGGTCCGGGAGTATGCCTCAAATCTGAAGCAATCGGCTTAGCAGTCATGACTGAACTCCCAGTCGTAATAGCTGATATTCAAAGGGGTGGCCCTAGTACCGGCTTACCCACTAAAACGGAACAAGCTGATTTATTACAAGCTATGTATGGAAGAAATGGAGAGTGCCCTGCCATCATAGTGGCCCCAGCGACCCCAGGCGATTGTTTTAACATGGCTTTTGAAGCATTTCGACTAGCGATTCGTTATATGTCACCTGTCTTTTTTCTCTCTGACGGTTATTTAGCTAACGGATCAGAGCCCTGGAAAATTCCCTCGGTAAAAAACTTTCCAGACATTGAAATTCAGTTTAGAACTGACCCTAAAGAATTTCATCCTTACCTAAGAGACAAAGTTACTCTGTCCCGCCCCTGGGCTATCCCGGGAACCCCTGGTTTGGAACATCGAATTGGTGGATTGGAAAAACAGCATATCACTGGAAATGTCAGTTATAATCCAGAAAATCATGAGTATATGGTAAATTTGCGTGCAAAAAAAATTGCTGGAGTTGCAAATTTTATTCCCGAAGTTGAGGTTTTTGGACCTCCTCGGGGAGAACTCCTTGTTGTTGGTTGGGGTTCAACTTATGGTGCCATCACCTCTGCAGTGGAAAGCATGCAGGAACAAGGTAAATCTGTTTCTAGTATTCATTTGAGATATTTAAATCCGTTTCCAAAAAATTTGGAAACTGTTTTTTCTAATTTTAAAAAAGTCCTCGTACCAGAACTTAACCTAGGCCAATTGTTGACAATGTTGAGGGCCCGTTTCCTCATAAAAGCTATTGGATTAAATAAGATTCAAGGAAGACCACTTAAAATTTCAGAATTAAAGGATAAAATAAATCAATTACTCTAGGAAACTGTTAAAAGGAAAATAATAGCAGGTTAGCCCTTTAAGAAATTTGGTTAAAAGGGAGGAGCCAATAATGATTAAAGATGTAAACCAAGATCAGTCAGACTCAGGTTTAACCCAACTAAGCCGTCAAGATTTTGTTAGCGATCAGGAAATAAGGTGGTGCCCTGGATGCGGTGACTATTCCATTCTAGCCCAAACCCAAAAAACGCTTCCTGAGCTTAATATCCCTCGAGAAAATTTTGTTTTTGTTTCTGGTATTGGTTGTTCTAGTCGTTTCCCCTACTACGTTAATACCTATGGGTTTCACAGCATTCATGGAAGAGCTCCAGCTTTAGCCACCGGAATCAAAGCCTCAAGACCCGAACTCTCAGTCTGGGTAATTACGGGAGATGGGGATGCGCTAAGCATTGGGGGCAATCATTTCATGCATATAGTTCGTAGGAATCTAGATGTTAACATAATTCTTTTTAATAACAGGATCTACGGACTAACTAAGGGACAGTACTCTCCAACCTCTGAATTTGGGAAGAAAACTAAATCAACCCCAGTAGGATCTATAGACTACCCAATCAATCCCATTTGCATCGCCATTGCCAACGAAGCGACATTTATAGCACGAGCCATCGATGTGGATGTAAAACACCTTTCTTGGGTTCTTACACAAGCAGCCCAACATAAAGGAGTTTCCTTTGTAGAGGTTTTTCAAAATTGTAATATCTTTAATGATGGTGCTTTCAGCCATTTTGCTGAACGTTCGGTTCGCGATGACCGTACCATCAGGTTGGAAGACGGCAAACCGCTGATTTTTGGCAAGGATCGTAATAAAGGTATTCGTCTTAATGGTTTACAGCCAGAAGTTGTAGAAATTGGTACCGAATTCTCTGAAAATGACCTATTAGTACATGACATCCATTCTCCAGAGCCTCACTTAGCTAACATGCTGGCAAGAATGGATTATCCTGACTTCCCTACCCCGGTTGGTATTTTTCGTTCCGTAGCAAAACCTACCTATGATGAGTTACTAGAAGCTCAGGTACAAGATTCTATTAGCAGGACGGGTCCAGGAAACCTTGAACAGCTTCTAAACAGTGGGGACGTCTGGGTTGTTGATTAGGCGTGACCTAAGGTAATTATGGATTCCGTTACAGTAAATTTTATAAAGTTTTATATTTAATTTTTCTTTTAAAGAGGTCGTAGTGATCTGTCCAGCTTGTGGCTCTTCCAATCTTCCAGGGGTTGATCGTTGTATAGAATGTCTTTCCCCTTTTTCTAAATTGGATATTCCTTTGCCAACTGTAGGTCTACAAAAGCGACTGATGGAAGATACGGTTGCTGCCTTAAAACCTAGATCAGCTATAACTGTTTCCCCTGAAACTCCAGTACAGGAATCTATTCAGTTATTAAAGGACAAAGGAGTCGGGTGTGTCTTGGTTATGAAAGGAGATACCTTAACAGGAATATTCTCGGAAAGAGATGTACTTTATAAATTGGTTGGGAAAAAACACCTGCTTCAGACAATACAAACTAAGAAAGTTATGACCCCTCGTCCAGTCACCTTGAATCTAGATGATTCAATTCGTTTTGCCCTGCATCAGATGTCAGTTGGTGGCTTTCGTCATATTCCGATTGTAAGTTCGAACCAGCCTCTAAAAATTATTTCTGCTCGAGACGTCCTCGGTTATGTTTGTCAACTAACAAACACTTCTACTTCTTAATGACTGGACTTTCCTTATACTCAGTAGGTGCCCTGCAACACATACAAGCACTTGGAGTATATGTTGTAATATTACATACCTCGCAAAAGTAATAGAAATCGTAGATCTTATTATTTCTAACTAGTTGAGCTTTGACAATTTCATAAGTATTGTCTGAAGTTACTTTACTTAAAATAAGTTGAAACTCTCGGGTTTTCAGCTTCTTCTCTTTAACGAGCGTTTTTGCAGACTCTCCGGAGTTAAGGAAATACAGTTGCCCATTACTATCTTTTAGTCCTATCTTGAAGTATTTTTTGGCACAGGGAACTTGGTCAAGTTTTGGACTAAAACAAAAGATCCTGCCTCGAATCACGAATTTATTAGATTCGTTGATTTTTTTGATTGCTAGATTCTTTGTATTGTAATTTACTAATAATATAAAAATCAAAACTAGAATTCGCTGGATTATGCTTGAAAATAACATTGTTAAACCTTCTATTTCTATCTAGTAATCTAGTGTAATATTGTTTGAAGAAATCTAGCTTTTT
>CAYWYX010000069.1:0-8749 GCA_964462735.1 uncultured Acidobacteriota bacterium
TAATCATGATCCTCAATTTAGAAGAAGAATTAATCAAATAACTCAAAAGTCAGGAGCAACAATAGTTTTTGGTTTTGTAGATTTTCAACAGCTAGTAAGCAAAACAGGAATAGCTCAATCTTCCTCCCTTGAACCCTACAATAGCGTTGGAATTGTTTCTCCTTCAGGAAAACTCATCTCCCAATATGATAAGATCCACCTAGTTCCCTTTGGTGAATACATTCCTTTAGAGGAAATATTCTTTTTCATCGACAAAATTTCTACTGAATCTGGAAATTTTAAAGCAGGAAAAGAAATTGTTTTGTCAACTTTAGGATCTGGAAGACGGATAGGTACTGTCATATGTTACGAGGTCACCGTGCCTGATCTAGTTCGTAAATTTGTGTCCAAGGGAGCAGAACTCTTGATTACTGTGACAAATGATAGCTGGTTTGGGGACACATCAGCTCCTTATCAACATCTTCTTATGGCCAGAATGAGAGCAGTTGAGAATAGTCGCTATCTAATAAGAGCAGCTAATAGTGGAATTAGTGCAGTAATTAGTCCTCGTGGTCAGGTTTTAAGAAAGACTAAACTCAATGAAATCGCAGTTCTTGAAGTTCCCTTTTGGTGGAGGACAGAAATTACTTTCTATTCCCAGTGGGGAGATATTTTTGCCTATTTTTGTCTGGCGGTAACAGGACTCTTATTGATATTTCAGTATAAAAGTAAATTCTTTTAGTCTTATGGTTTTAAGTAAATATAGCCCTGTTTTGTTGGAGTCATCATAATTTTTAAAATCTTCGTGTTCATCCAATAAACGTTCATCATAGAGGTCTTGTTAGGAATTGTTTAAGTTCAGTTAAATGATTTAGATAGAATTATTTAATCCTATTTATAAGTGTTTAAATGAAAGGTATTTTTATGTCAAAAGTAGTTAAGTATGACATTACAAAGGATGATTTGTCTAATTTCTCAAGGGGTAATACCTTTGTCACTTTTGGGGAGGTGTTGTTACGGGATACACCCGCTGACGGTGAACGTCCTGAACGGACTCGATTAGTTCATTTATCTCTTGCTGGAAGTGAATACACATTAGCTATCGCCCTTTGTCGGATGGGAATACCTTCAGCATTTATAACAAGAGCACCTTCAAATCCTTATGGGAAATCTATTCAGAATATAGCAAGAGAGCATGGTATTGATACGGAACATATTGTGTGGACCTCTCCTACAGAACCTATTGGGCGCTTTATTTATGAAATTGGAAGGACCCCACGAGCAAATATTGGAGTTTACCAACGTAAATACTCAGCTGCTTCAAAGCTTGGCTATAATATGGTTAACTGGAAGCCTGCACTTAAGGATGCCCAACTCTTTCATACTTCAGGAATTTCGTTTGGTCTTTCTAAGCATAGTGGATACAAACGAAATTATAATTTAGAAGCACTAGAACAAGCTATTGAGAATAAACCAGAGAAATGTTTGATCGGTATGGATTTCAACTACAGGTCAACTTTATGGTCTTCTGATGAAGCTAAAGAAGTTTTAACACCAATTATTACGGACCATGTAGATATTCTTATTACAACAATTGAGGATATGGCGAAATTGTACAATATGAATGCTGGGCAATATTCAGCACAACAAATAGTTAATGGTGATATAGGCATTCTAACTGATGAAGACATAGAAACATTTGCCTATCAAGTGAAGAAAAAATTTAAAACGAAGATTGTAGGGATTACTATTCGCTACCCAGATAGCTTTGAGCAACATCGTTGGGAGTCAGCTGCTATTGATTCTAAGGGAAACTTTTTTCGTTCTCCCTCTATTAAAACGATAACTTTATTAGATAGGCTTGGAGGGGGTGACACTTGGAATGCTGGATTTTATTATGGTTTAATGACATCAGAATTTAGTGAAGAAGGTATTGAAAAAGGAGTTTTGATCGGAGATGCTGCAACGAGAATTAAACAAACTTTGATGTTTGATTTACCTGTTATTGAAAAAACCGAGATACAGTCTCTCCTTGAGGCAGATATTTTAGGTGGAGGAAAGCGAACCGTTCGTTAGGGGAAAGCAGATGAATAGTGAGCAAAAGCTCAATTTAATTCGTAGTACTGGGATTATTGCTATCATGCGGGCTAATAAATCAGAGCAATTAATTGATGCAGCACAGGCTATACTTGAGGGTGGTATTAGGGTTATAGAAGTAACGCTAACCACCCCAGGAGCACTAAAAGTCATTAGTAAAGTGACCGAAAACTTTGGTGATAATATCCTTTTTGGTGCGGGAACAGTCCTAGATGCAGAAAGTGCCCTTTCAGCAATAAACGCTGGTGCTGATTTTATAGTTTCACCTAACCTAAATATTGAGGTAATAACCCTTTGTCTTAGATATGGTATCCCTGTATTCCCAGGTTGTTTCACTCCAACAGAGGTCTTAACAGCTTGGCAGAGTGGAGCTACCATGGTAAAACTCTTTCCCGCGGATGTTGGCGGTCCAGCTATAATTAAAGCAATCCGTTCGCCCCTACCACAGGTAGAAATCATCCCAGTGGGTGGAGTTGATTTAAGAACAGCAGCTGATTTTATCAGAAATGGAGCTTCAGCACTGGGAGTGGGTGGAAGTCTAGTTAATCAAAAGATACTTAATGGTGGTGATTTTAGTCAATTGACCCGTTTGGCTAAAGAATTTTTAGTTGAAGTAGCTAAAGGTAGAGCTGAATAACAAATGAATCAAATCATTCGTGCCTTTTAAATGGGACAACTGTGAAAAAAGAAGATCAGAATTCAAAAATAAACGAGATTCTTGATTCTCAAAACCCAGGAATTTTTGAGGTTCAAACAGAAGCTTTGGGACCAAAAGGAAAAGTTCCTATTAATCCGGAATTATTACTCAATTCTCCAAGCGGAAATCTGTTTGCATTCAGTCAGAATGCCGGAATGGGGTGGAAACCTTCGGAGCTAGGCCGTAAAGAGTTTCTAATTTTAAGTACACAGGGTGGAATTCGAGATTCCAAAGGTAAACCCATAGCTCTTGGCTATCATGTTGGACATTGGGAAATTGGGTTACTAATGAAAGCAGCTGCAGAGGAGATTAAGAAGCTCGGATCAATTCCTTTTGCAGCCTACTGCACTGATCCTTGTGATGGTCGAACTCAAGGAACAAAAGGTATGATGGATAGCTTGCCTTATCGTAATGATGCAGCTCAAGTTTTTCGTAGGCTGATTAGATCCCTGCCTACCCGAAAAGGAGTTTTGGGAGTAGCAACCTGCGATAAGGGGTTACCCGCAATGATGATTGCCCTAGCCTCAATGCATGATCTCCCCTGCATTCTAGTTCCCGGGGGTGTTAGCCTGCCAGCATCGAACGGTGAAGACGCTGGTACTGTCCAGTCTATAGGAGCTAGGTTTTCTCACGGAGAAGCTTCCCTAGAACATGCGGCAGAATCCCTCTGCCGGGCTTGCGCTTCTCCCGGAGGAGGGTGCCAATTTCTTGGAACAGCTGCAACTGCTCAGGTAATTGGGGAGGCACTAGGTCTTTCCCTAGCACATTCAGCATTGGCCCCGTCAGGCCAGGAGATCTGGCTTGATATGGCCATACGGTCAGCTCGCTCATTAGTTTTAATGGAAAAATTAGGAATGAAAACTAGCCAGATTATTACAGATCAATCTATACATAATGCGATGGCTGTTCATGCCGCTTTTGGTGGCTCTACCAACCTCCTGCTTCACCTGCCAGCTATTGCCCACGCAGCAAAAAGAGCTCGCCCTACTATCGAAGATTGGACGAGAATTAATCGGGCAGTTCCCAGAATTGTTGATGTTTTGCCAAATGGGCCTAGATTTCATCCTACTGTGAGGGTATTTCTAGCGGGAGGGGTTCCTGAGGTAATGCTTCATTTAAGAAAGCTGGGACTCTTGGAGTTAAAAGTACCTACAGCATCAGGATTGATCTTAAACGATTTACTTGACTGGTGGCAGAATTCAGAAAGGAGAATTCGCTTAAGAGCTCGATTAAAGGCCATAGATAAAATAGATCCTGATGACGTTATAATGAGCCCTGATATAGCAAAAAGGAACGGTTTAACCAGCACAGTAACTTTTCCAAAAGGTAATATAGCTCCACAGGGTAGTGTAATCAAGAGCACCTCAATAGATCCCAGTGTAGTTGACAATGATGGGGTATACAGAAAATTAGGTCCTTCAAGAGTTTTTATTAGGGAAGTGGATGCAATTAAGGCAATAAAATCCCGTGGCAAGAATCAAGTTAAACCAGGTGAAATAATAGTTTTGATCTGTCGAGGACCAGCTGGAACAGGAATGGAGGAAATTTATCAGATAACGGCTGCTTTGAAGCACCTTTCTTTTGGAAAACATATTGCAGTAATAACAGATGCCCGTTTTTCCGGAGTTTCTACGGGAGCTTGTATTGGGCATGTGGGTCCTGAGGCCTTAGCTGGAGGTCCAATATCAAAATTAAAGGATGGAGACCTGATAAAAATAATTGTTGATCGAAATCAACTAGAGGGAACTGTGGATTTTGTCGGAACCAAAGATAATCTATTAAGTCCGGAGGAAGGTGCTAAGGTTTTGGAAAAACGGATCCCAAGTTTCACTCTTAGTAAAGATGAAGATCTTCCAGATGACACACGTCTTTGGGCGGCATTACAAAATGTTAGTGGAGGAACCTGGGGTGGGTGTGTCTTTGACGTAGATGAGATTGTCAAAACATTGGAAGCCGGCCAGGAAGCTTTAAAAAAAGATTATAAAAAATGAATTAGAAGGAAAAGTTTGACATTTTCTGTCATATTAATAGAGACTGTTTTTAAAAGATTAATTGGAACTATTTTTTTATTTTAGAAACAGACTTATTAAACAATACCCATCTTGGAGCTAAATAAATGAAATCCTCTAATGCCCTTTGGAAGGAACGCCTTTCAGGAAGGATTCCTACTGACTTAGGACGGGAAATTGACATCTTTGAAACCGAAATTGCTCTAAGACAAAGCGGGAAGATTGAAGAAAAAATCTTCGCTGAAACAAGACTTAGACGGGGTGCATATGGACAACGTTATGATAATGGTCAGAGACACGATGGTAAAGAAAACAAGCCATTGCGGTACCCAAAAGAACAGGAGACCAAAGGTCCAAATACTGTTTGGGATGCGCCTGGGATGCAACGAATCAAGATTCCCTTTGGGGGGTTAAATGCACTGCAGCTAGAAGTTATGGCGGAACTAGCTGAGGAATACTCTGATGGGATTGTTCACATTACAACCCGACAAGATTTTCAACTACATTATATTCATATTGACGATACACCTTCTCTAATGCGTCGGCTTGCATCAGTCGACATTACTACTCGAGAAGCTTGTGGAAATTCAGTTCGAAATGTAACAGCCTGTCCTTTTTCTGGCGTTTGTGCCGATGAGACGTTTGATGTCACGCCATATGCTAAAGCTCTATCAAAATTTCTCTTGGGTCATCCTGACTGTCAAAATTTTGGAAGGAAATTTAAACCATCTTTTAGTGGTTGCCGACAACATTCATGTGGTTTGACCAGCATGCATGATATTGGCGGTATTGCCACTACTAAAACAATAAATGGAATAGTTGTTCGGGGATTTGAATTTTACGTTGGGGGGGGCTTAGGCGCCGTTCCTCATAAAGCTAAGTTATTTAGCAGTTTTCTTCCAGTAGAGGAACTTTTGCCAATTAGTCAAGCAATTGCAAGGGTCTTTGCCAGATTAGGTGAGAAAAAGAATCGTAATAGGGCACGCATAAAGTTCTTAGTACAGGATTTAGGTATCGAAAAATTTAAAGCGTTGGTTGAGGAAGAACGGAAAACACTGGCTTTTGATCCAAGATGGACAGAATACATTAAAAAGGAATTAGATACTCGTGAAGAGGGCCTTAAGGGCCCCGGAATTATCCCGAAAGTTAGTTTTCCAGTGTTTTTAGAGTGGCTTAAAACAAACGTTCGACAACAGAAACAAGATGGTTATTCAGCAGTTACTATTACCCTCCCATTAGGTGATATAACCGCAGATCAATTAAGAGGCTTAGCAAACATAGTTCGTAAATATACTCGTGAAACAATTCGAACTACGGTGGAGCAAAATATAGTGATTCGATGGGTCAGTCACTCTGATCTTTTTGAGCTGTATGACGAGCTGGATTCAATAAAACTTGGACAACCAGGTGCAAGCAATATTGTGGATATTGTCGCTTGTCCAGGCACCGATACTTGTAAACTCGGAATATCCTCATCGAGAGGGTTAGCTGCGGTTTTAAAGAAGGACTTAGATGAAAAGAGTTTGCAACTTAATAAAGCTATCAAGAATTTGCACATTAAAATCAGTGGTTGTTTTAATAGTTGCGGACAGCATCATGTGGGAGACATGGGTTTTTATGGAGTAAGCCGGAAAATTAATGGATTTGCAGTGCCACACTTCCAGGTGGTACTTGGTGGCCATTGGGAAGGTAATGCAGAATCATTCGGACTGCCAATGGTCGCAATCCCCTCTAAAAATATTCCAAAGGTAGTGCTACGATTAGCAGAATATTATGTTGATAATTGTACTAATCGAGAAAAATTTCAGGCTTTTGTCCAAAGATGTGGAAAAGCAAAAATAAGAACTATCCTTGAAGACCTAATAAAAGTACCTTCTCATGAGGTGAATAGTTCATATTACAGTGATTGGGGAGATCCTAGAGAATACAGCTTAGATGATCTAGGAAAAGGTGAATGTGCTGGAGAGGTTGTTACTGCAGTAGAATTTGATCTTGCAGCAGCAGAACGCAAGGTGTTTGAAGCGCAAGTACTAGCTGAACAGGGAGGATTTCAAGATGCTGGAAGAAAGGCATATGAGGCTATGCTACGTGCTGCTAAAGGTCTTGTCCATCTGGAAGAGGCTAACATTGGAGACGATTCAGACGAAATCTTAAATAAGTTCAAAACTAGATTTTATGATACACAAAAGATTTTTGACCCCTTTGCAGGCGGAAAGTTCGCCAATTATTTATTTGCAGCTCATCGGACTAGAGAGAATTCTCATACATCCGACTCCTCTAGACGCTTAATTGAAGAAGCACAGCTATTCATTGAAGCATCCCATAGTTGTTATAACCGTATTGGAAGTATTTCTCCTGCAACTAATAATTAGAAATTGTTGAATGGAACTACAACATATTAACGTCAAGCTGATATTTAATGAATCATTGGAAATTAATCTAGAACCATTGATTTCAATTTTTCACGATTGGATTAGTGAACAGAATTCTGATGACCTTCTGATAGATGTGGCCGATTATAGACACGTTCCTGATGGTCCAGGAATTATTTTAATAGGCCATGAGGCTAATATCAGTTTAACCGAAAATCAGAGATCTATTATCTTATGTTATAACAGAAAACTTGCTACAGAAGGAACTGATGAAGAAAGATTTAGGCAAGCTGTACGGGGGGCACTACTTGCTTGTGAAAAGATAGAAATAGATGGACGTTTGACTGATAAAATAAATTTTGAATGCCAAGAAATTGAAATTCTTGTTAATGACCGAATTTTTGTTTCAAACCAAGAGAAATTCTATCAGATGGTAGACCCAAAGTTTAAAGGACTATGTAAAATTATTTTTGGTGAAAATGATTATTTGATTACTCACTCTGAAGACCCGCGAAAAATTTATTCAATAAGATTAAAAACCGCTTTGCCTCTAAATAAGAGAACAATCTTGCAAAATCTTTGAATCTTAATGATATCAACTAATTGAAAAAGGTTAGGTTAATTGACCTAGTTGTTATTAAGGCGCTGACCTACATCTAGAATCAAGGCTTCTAATCCGACGAGAGAATTATTGTTTTTATGCATGTAAAGCCGTTCTAGATGAGTTTTAGCTGCTTGAAAAATCTCTGTAGAAACATGGTTTTTCAGTGCTATTACTTTAGCAAAACTTTCAATGGCTTTATCTCTTAAGATGTTGTATTGGTGTAGCTGTTTATCTCCTACTGACACCTCAGAAGGGTTATTTTTTACGAATTGAGTCATTTCTTCGCTGATAGCTTCAGCTTGGTATAGATAGGAATTTCCCATTCTATAAAAGGAGGTCCCATCTTTTTTTACCAATTCAGTGGCACGTTCATACTCTTGTACAGATAAATTGAATTCTTTTTGGTGAAAGTGAATTGCGCCTAGGGCAGTATGGATTTGTGATAACAAAGTAAGGCGATTTTTCTTCCATTGAGATTCAGTAAATTTAGAAGGTTTAGGACGACTTAAGTAAATATTAACCTGTTCTTGTGCCCGAAGAGCAATATTTAGAGCCCGTTTCAGTTGAGAATTTCGCGCATCTAAATCTTCAGGTAATCCAAGGGTTAAGATAGAAGATAATCTAAGGAGAGTTGGTAAATGTTCAGGATCCAGCCTAAGTAGCCGATTAGAGACGGCGACAGTCTTGTTGAGATTGTTAAGTTGCTGATAGCTGTTCATCATTAGGGTTAGTATCCCAATTTTTAACTTAATTTTAGTTTGAGGAAGATCGGTTAATATTTTCTCTCCTATCCTAACTATCTCATTATGTCTACCTAGGGCTCTGTTTGCTCGAAGCCCTATTTGAGCTGCAGAAATTCTATATTCAGAGTTTGGAAAGGCTCTCAAAAATCTGCCGGATAACCTTGCCTTCTTACTCATATCCTTTTCTGAATATAATTCATAATATGCGTCATATTCAGCTTTTGATTTAGCTTGAGGAGGGTTAGAAG
>CAYWYX010000069.1:8849-11022 GCA_964462735.1 uncultured Acidobacteriota bacterium
ATAGATTTTAAGCTTTCCAACCATATTACCACAGCGTGAATCCCTATTTTAGTCATCTTCAGTGCAGCTCTTGTTCGTCAACTTATCCTAATAATGTTCTTATAAATCTATGTCACTGTGGAAAACCCTTATTTGCTAAATATACGTTCAGTGAATCAAGGAATCAAAACATTTTAAAAAACTTGGACGACAGTTCTAATTCCATGTGGAGGTATAGTCAAGTTCTACCAGTTAACAATACGGGTGAAATAGTAAGTTTGGGAGAGGGACTTACTCCCTTAATCGAATCAAGAAATATCGCTAGGTTGTTAGGTCATGATCGAGTTTGGATCAAAGATGAGAGCTCTAACCCAACAGGTTCTTTTAAGGCTAGAGGACTATCACTTGCTGTGACTATGGCTAAATTACTGGGTGCAAAAAAATTGGCAATTCCATCTGCAGGAAACGCTGGAGGAGCTTTGGCCGCATATGCTGCTCGTGCGGGTCTGGAAGCTAATATATTTTTGCCACGTGATGTTCCCCTAGCTAATAGGGTTGAATGCCAGAAATTAGGCGCTAAGGTTACCTTAATTGATGGCTTGATTAATGATTGTGGTCGATTGGTTGCTGAAAAATCAAAGAAGGAACAGTGGTTTGATTTGTCCACACTAAAGGAACCATATCGGATCGAAGGGAAAAAAACCCTAGGCTTAGAACTTGCAGAACAACTTGGATGGAGATTACCTGATGTTATTATTTACCCTACAGGAGGTGGTACAGGATTGATAGGAATGTGGAAAGCCTTTTTAGAAATGCAAAATCTTGGCTGGATAGGTCCTAAACTCCCTAGAATGGTTAGCGTCCAAGCTGAAGGTTGTGCTCCAATAGTGGATGCTTTTAATCGGAAATTGTCGCAGAGTGTTACCTGGAATAATGCTAGAACTTGTGCATCTGGTCTGAGGGTTCCTCACGCTATTGGCGATTTTATAATGTTAGAGATCCTTAAAGTGAGTAAAGGCACTGCTGTTGCAGCAAGTGATGATGAAATGATGAGGGATGCTCGAACAATTATGGAATTAGAAGGTTTATTTGTTTGCCCCGAGGGTGGTGCTACCTTAACCGCTTTTAAGAAATTAGTTGAATCAAGATTTATAGATCCAGAAGATGAAGTGGTGTTATTTAATACTGGATCTGGGCTAAAGTATCTTCATTTATTTGAAAGTGATTGAGGGTTTTCTTGGGTTTTATATAAGAGATTTCCAGTTCTTTTAGTGGTGAGCTGAATGACAGAAAGAATTTATTATCACGACAGTTACCTCACTAAATTTTCTGCTAAAGTCGTTAACAGACAGAAAGAGAATGGGTTTTTTGGCCTGGTATTTGATAAAACTGCATTTTATCCTACATCAGGAGGCCAACCACATGATCAGGGCACGGTTAATGGAATCCCGATAGTTAAAGTAGTTGATCTCAATAACGGTCAAATCCTTCATCTGCTTGAAAAAGATATTAAAAAAATCAATATCGATTGTACTATCAACTGGCCAACTCGTTTTGATCATATGCAGCAACATTCTGGTCAACACATACTGTCACAATCATTTCTTAAAGTAACAGCTGCAACTACAGTTGGATTTCACCTAAGTGGTGATTATTCGACCATTGATCTCGATATCGATAATGTCTCTGATCATCAAATTAAAAAAGTTGAACAGTTGTCTAATCGTATAGTTTATGAGAATCGCTTGGTTTATATGAAAATACTGGGACAGGAAGAAGTCTCTAGTTTGAAAGTTCGAAAGAAATCCAATCGTAAGGGCCCAATTAGAATTATTGAAATTGAAGAGTTTGATATCTCTCCATGTGGCGGTACTCATGTAAAAAAAACAGCTGAAATTGGAGGAATTTTTGTCAAAAGTGTAGACCGAATTAATCGGGGAGTTCGAATTGAATTTCTTTGTGGGCAACGAATTATTGAGTCCTATAGGAATGATCTAAGCTCTTTAGAGAATATCGCTAAGCAGCTTTCAATTACACCACGGGAAGCGCCTAAACGTGTGGGGATTTTATTAGATGAACTAAAAAGATTACGCAAGGAAGCTCAAACAAGAAATTTACATAGCGCGCGCGATATAGCCCGCACATTATGTAATGAGGCATTTTTATTTAAAACAGTTGTGGATTTTTCACCTTT
>CAYWYX010000069.1:11122-12399 GCA_964462735.1 uncultured Acidobacteriota bacterium
TCTGTACTGGATGGATGTGTCAAACTGATTGGAGGAAAAGGTGGTGGAAGCAACACGTTTGTCCAGGGAGGAGGCTGTAACCCAAGAAAATTATCAATGGGACTTGATTTGGCTCTGAATCTGGTAGTCGATTCTTTTTTAGAAAATTTTAAATAAGTTTAGAAAAATTAACCAAGGAGATCTTCCAAACCATTTGTTCTGCTATAATACGTGCCTTCACATATGAGAATTTAAGAAATGAGTCTAAATAGTCCTGTATTAAAAAAATTCGCAAAAGAATCTAAACTCTCGGTTAAACAGGTTCTTGCTGTCATTAAACTTTTAGAAGAGAATAATTCTGTTCCTTTCATTAATTATTATAGAAAGGACGTAACAGAAAACCTAAGCGTAACAAAAATTCAAAAGGTTGCAGCAAGTTATCAAAATTACAATTCTCTTTTAACAAGAAAAGAGCTAATTCTTTCCAAAATTAAAGATTTAGGCAAACTTAGTGATTCTTTAAAGTCTGACATTCTTTCCTGTCATGACAAAACAAAATTAGAGGATCTCTATTTTCCTTTTAGATCTAATGGTAATGAAGAGTCTAATTCCAGCAGGAAAATGAAGCTACTTCCATTAGCGAAATATATTTGGGAACAGATGCTGGAAAAGAATTCTTCTGAAGATGAATTCCAGAAAATGGTTCAACAACAAGATTTGGAATTAAGTGCTGAAAAAATAATCGAAGAGACTGTAACTGTTCTGGCTAGATTAATTTCGGAAGACTCTAATATTCGTAAGATCGTTCGTCAAACAACCCTACTTGAAGGTTCACTAGCTACTAGTCTTTCTTCAAATAAATCTAGTCAAAAAAACCGGTATAAAGATCTTAATGATTTTTCTAAACCTATTAATAAGGTGCCTCTATATCGTCTTGCATCTATTTTTAGAGCAGAAAAAGAGAAAATATTACAGGTTAATTTTGAGGTGAAAGATGAAATAGTCTTCAGCAAAATCAGAAAACAATTGGTTAAAAATGAAAAAATGGAATTTTCTGCTGATCTAGATAAAGCAATAAAGATATCTTACTTAAGTCTTTTGAAATCCAGCATTCAAAAAGAAGTTCATGATCTTTTAAAAGAAAGATCTGATACAGCAGAATTAAGAATTGTACAATCTAATTTAAGCAACCTTCTTTTGTCTCCTAGAATAAAAGGTATTCCTATTATTGGGATAGAACCTTCCAAGAAAAATGATTGTAAAGTTGTAGTAATTAACCAGGATGGAAGTTATTTAGA
>CAYWYX010000070.1:0-2560 GCA_964462735.1 uncultured Acidobacteriota bacterium
AGAACCTTCGTTTCCTGTCGGGGAGTTTAAAACTCTTAAACAAGAAGTCCTAGCTGCAATCGAACAGAAACGAACAGATCCTACAAGCATAGCTTATCTTACCTTTCGACGACACTTTAGACCTTACCCAAAAGGACATGTTTTGTACGTACCTACTTTTGATGAAGAAATCAGTGACCTCAACAGTACTACTTTAGAAAATGTAAAACAATTTTATGATAACTTTTATGGAGCTTCTCATGGTGAAATTGGTATCTCAGGAGATTTTAATTCTACCGAGATCATTAAAGTTCTTAAAAATACGTTTGGCACTTGGGAAAATCCAACCCCATATGAGCGAATTAAAAATCCTTTCTTAAAAATAAATTCTATTAATCAGGCTCTGGAAATCCCGGATAAAGCTAATGCTGTATTCACCGCTGGACAATTAATCCCAATTGATACGAATAACAAGGATTATCCTGCACTAGTATTGGGAAACTATATGCTGGGAGGAGGATTTTTAAATTCTAGACTAGCCGTTCGTATTCGACAAAAAGAAGGTTTAAGTTATGGCATTCGTTCCTACTTGAGTATCGGAACAAAAGACAAACGAGGATCTTTCTCCGTACATGCCATTACCGCACCTCAAAATATTGAAAAGGTAGAGTCAGCCTTTAAACAAGAAATCCAGCGAGCACTTAACCATGGATTTTCTCTAGAAGAAATTGTCGCAGCAAAGTCTGGCTATCTTCAAGTCCGGCAAGTGATGCGGGCACAAGACCGAAATTTGTCTGGCACTTTGTCTGAACGGCTTTTCGAAAACCGAACGTTGTTGTGGGACAAAGCCTTTGAGGAATCTGTCAATACACTTACTAACAAACAGATTCAAACGGCACTCCAACGCTATTTAGACCCTGAGAAATTTACAATTATCAAAGCTGGTTCTTTTGAAAAGACTGGGAAGGATTGACTAAATGGAGAACCAGCAAATGAATAATCTTTTAGCAGTTCTCCCCAATTGCTGACAATTTTTTCATAAAGGCGAAATATGAATTGCTGGAAATGCGGGACAGCATTTGAATCCCTTGAATTTAATAAAATATATAGGTCTGATTCCTGCTCTGACTGTAATAGTGATCTCCATGTTTGTAAGAACTGTCAGTTCTACGCCCCAGGTCATCATAATGAATGTCAGGAAACTCAAGCGGAATGGGTTAGTGAAAAAGAAAGATCAAACTTTTGTGATTACTTCCAAGTTAGTGAAAAAGATCATAAGGGCCTTCAAAAAAAGTCTTCTGTCAGCAAAGAAAAAATTAAGGCGACTTTTGATCAGTTATTTGCTGAATGAAACAAGGCTGAGAATTTTTCTTTAAAACCATATTTACGATGCATGAACTTAAAGTAAATAAATTATTTTTGAATGAACAACAGTGAAACTAAACCAAAAAAAAATCAGCAAATATGTCTTTTAATCAGTGGGGGATTAGACAGTTGTGTTTTATCCCACTATTTACTTGAAAAACAGTGGGAAGTTACGCCCATTTATGTCCAGACCGGATTATTGTGGGAATCAGTTGAAATAGGCTGGGTTAAACGCTTTTTAACTCATATTAAGAGTTCCAAATTAGCTCCTTTACAAAAAATCAGTCTACCTGTTCAGGATATTTACCAATCCCACTGGAGCACCACAGGCAAACAAACTCCAGATGCTTTTTCCAATGATAATGAAGTTTACCTGCCAGGAAGAAATTTAGTTCTCTTGGTTAAAGTGGCACTCTATTGTGCCTTTAATAATATTAATGTTATTGCTCTTGGCCCCCTTAAACAAAATCCTTTTCCTGACAGCACTCCAGCATTCTTTCATAATTTCCAGCAGTTAGTCAGTCAATCACTTAAACACAAGATTGAAATTATTACCCCATTTATAAATTTTTCAAAACCAGATGTAATTAGGTTAGGGAAGGCACTCCCTCTGCAGCTAACTTTCTCCTGCATCAGTCCAATTGGAGAAGAACATTGTGGCTCTTGTAACAAATGTGCTGAGCGTAGGCGATCATTTAAATCTGCAGGAATTATTGATAAAACTAGATATCATTCCCTGCCAGACCTATAATCAGCTTTATTACTCAGTCAAAGACTATTTAATTAAAATAATCTCCGATTAATTAAATTGAAAGTATTCTTCAAAGGAAGATCCGACTTAATTAGAGTCGGTTTTGGGTTAATCTACTAGAACATATCATTCCAGGTCTTGTTAAGCCTGAGAATCAAAAGATAAGGCTAGCGCACTATGTCCCTTTTCCTAGTAAAACTATAGGGATAGTCTTCAAAATAATTTTGACATCAAGCAACAAGGACCACGAATCAATATACTGCAGATCTAATTCCATCCACTCTTCAAAATCAATATCGTTTCTACCCCTAACCTGCCACAGACATGTTAGTCCAGGTTTCATGCGTAACCTTCTTCTCTGCCAACGCAAATAACCGGTGACCTCTTTAGGAATAGGTGGTCGAGGACCCACAAAGGACATATCTCCTTTTAGAATATTTATCAGTTGAGGTAATTCGTCCAAAC
>CAYWYX010000070.1:2660-12372 GCA_964462735.1 uncultured Acidobacteriota bacterium
ACAAAGGACATATCTCCTTTTAGAATATTTATCAGTTGAGGTAATTCGTCCAAACTAAACTTACGTAAAATCCTACCTGCTAGGGTACATCGCGGATCCTTGCCTATTTTAAAAACCGGTCCAGACATAGTATTCAAATGCTCAATTTCTTTTTGCACTTCCTCAGCATTCTCTATCATGGATCGAAACTTGTACAAAATGAACTTTCGACCTCCCAGTCCACATCGAACCTGCTTGAAAATAATGGGGCCTTTAGAAGTAAGCTTTATTAGACTAGCTACAATAGCTAGTAGTGGTGAGGTGACAATCAAAAGGATAGCTGCAAAAACCACATCAACTGAACTTTTAACCAAAAGCAAATAATCGTTCTGAGGAGTGGTACTAAAAGTTAATGAAGGAAATTCATGCAGAGTTTCTAAGTAGATCTTGGAAGTCAAATGGGGGAAAAAACTCAGCATTATGCGAGTTTTAACACCTTCCTGTTCACATGACAGGAAAACGTCCTCCATTTTAGTTAAGCCTTCCTTGGAAACAACAAAAATTACCTCATCAACATGATAGTTACGAATAGCTTGTTCTAATTCATCTAAAGGAATGCTTGGGTATCTTCTTAGTTTCGAATCTAAGATACCGGTTGATGATTCAGGAACAACTCCAACCAAATGATAGCCCGATTCACTAGCATCCTCAAAAACACTAGCTATCTGGGCAGCACGATCATCACTACCAACAATTAGAACATTTCTTTGACCTATCAGTAGTTGGTTTAAATACCTAACTGGTTTTTTTGCATATATTTGAAACAAAACAAGGAGTAAGAAATTTATTACGACAAAAATTAGAATGAAGGAACGACTAATAAAATCGTACTTTAAAACAAAAATTGTGGCACTAATCAAAATACTTCCTGAAAATACTAGGAGTCCGGTTTTCTTTAAAGTCTCTAACCCGGTCATCAATATTGTAGTATCTCGATACCGTATCAATATTGATAATCCAGCCCACAACCCGATCACTAAAAAAAGTAGACCCAGATAGTCCTTAAGCGGAAATAGTATGTCTAAATTTGGAAGGGATATTTTGGATCGAATCAAATAGGCTAAAAAAAAAGAGGTAATTGTAACCACGGATTCGGCTACAATATAGACAACGCTAAAGATTCGATGTTTCTGCTGAATCATAACTCATCCTTGACCAGAAAAAACAAACCTTAACTTTCATCTAGGATTTAATTGAGTTTCAATTCATCTGACGTGAATTGAAGGACCATTTTTGTTGCATACCTTGCCAATAACTGATGCCTGCTCATATTTTTGGCGAAGTTGACTTAAAATAGCATCAACTTTTTCTTTAGGCACAGTCATCAGAATTCCACCAGCGGTCTGTGGATCAAATAAAAGACTTTTCAATTGATCTGAAACTGTTGAATCAAAAGACACCCCCTGATCGACAAATTCGCGATTCACTCGATCACCCCGAGTTAGCATCTTCTGATCAACCATCTCCAGAGCGCCCTGCAACAGGGGAACTTTTTTTGAATCAATTTCTAAATTAATTTTGCTAGCATTTGCCATTTCCCAAAGATGTCCCAATAGTCCAAAACCAGTAACATCCGTTGCACTGCGAACACCATATTCTTTCATTGTTAACGATGCCTCTTCTCCGGACAAAAGCATCGTTGTTAGTGCTTCTTTCACAATTATAGGATCTGCCTTTTGGAACTTGACCCCAGTTGAAATAACACCTGTTCCAATTGGCTTAGTCAACAAAAGTATTTCTCCAGGCATTGCACTTGCATTGGTTATAACTTGGTCAGGCTCAATAACACCAGTTACTGAATAGCCAAACATAATTTGGTCGTTATCTACACTATGACCACCAAGCAAAGAGACTTTTGTCCTACTAAGAATTTCTATACCACCGCGCATAATCGTGGCAAGAACATCGTAGTCTAGGCCTTTTTTAGGGAAACAAGTGATGGAAAGTGCAGTGAGGGGTTTTGCGCCCATGGCCCATATATCATTCAGTGAGTTCAGAGCAGCAATCCGCCCATAGTCAAAGGCATCATCTACAATAGGTGTGAAAAAATCTACAGTTTGTACCAAGGCTAAATTAGGTTGCAAAAGATACACTCCTGCATCATCGGCATCATCAAAGCCAACTAGAAGATTGGGGTCCTTATCTTGTTTAGGTAACTTACTCAAAACTTGAGCAAGAGCCTGGGGGGCGAGTTTTGATGCTCAACCCGCACAAGACACCATTTCGGTAAGTCTTGGCTTCATTAAATCTCTCCGCAATTAATTTGAAAATCAAAGCTACCAATATTTTGCATAACACTTGTTATCTTAGGATGGAAAAGAAAGGGGATGTTCCAGTTTAATCAAGACTATTAACTTAAATCATTTTTATGATCACAGAATGTGATTTAGTTCTGAAAAAGGTTTCTTTAACCCTACAAAAGCTAGAGCTGAAGATTCTTTAGAATCAATTGTCCCATCGCTTGTGTCCCAACAGGATCATCACCTTCTTTCATTAAATCAGCTGTTCGATATCTAGATTGCAGAACCAGTCCTATAGCCTCATCTACTGCTTTCGCCTCCCTTTCAAAACCAAAAGAATGTCGAAACATCATTGCTACAGAAGCAATCATACCAATAGGGTTAGCTTTATCCTGGCCAGCTATGTCAGGAGCAGTGCCATGGACAGGTTCAAATAAACCAATCTGTCCCCCAAGACTAGCTGAAGGCAGCATTCCAATCGAACCAGTTAGCATAGAAGCTTCGTCACTCAAAATATCACCGAAAAGATTAGAGGTTACAATCACATCAAATTGACTAGGATTTGCGATAAGTTGCATCGCGCAATTATCTACATACATATGATTAAGGAGAACATCTGGATATTCTTTTGCAACCTCTATCACTGTTCGACGCCAAAGTTGAGATGACTCTAAAACGTTAGCCTTATCCACTGAAGTCAGAACCCCGCGCCTTTTAAGAGCAGCCTCGAAACCAACTTGAGCAATCCTCTTAATTTCAGAGGTACTATAAACTTCAGTATTAATACCCACCTCTTCACCGTTCACAAAAGAAGTGCCTCGTGGTTCTCCAAAATAGATGCCGCCCGTCAATTCCCTGACAATTAGCAGATCTACTCCGTTGAGAATCTCACTCTTCAAGGGAGAATCATCTACCAATGAAGGGTAAATTCGAGCAGGTCTTAGATTTGCGAAAAGTCCTAGGCTTTTTCGCAATCCCAAAATGCCTTTTTCAGGTTTCAATTCAGGTGGCAATTGCTCCCATTTAGGCCCTCCTACTGCCCCAAGTAAAATAGCATCGCTCTTTTTACATAAATCAATAGTCTCTTCAGGCAGAGGCACACCAAACAAATCGAGTGCAGCGCCTCCTAAAAAACCTTCTTGGATATTAAACTGATGGCCAAAAAGGGATTCAATCTTCCTTAATACTAAGACGCCCTGTTCTGCAACTTCTTTTCCAATTCCATCACCTGGAATTATTGTTATGCGCTTGATCATATTATCATTCATAAGTACACCTAACTAAAAAACGATCTAAATATTGCTTGTTTTAAAAATATTTTAAGAATCCTTTTGAGAAGCTGTGGATTCTCGAGCGTAAACTGTTTTATTTACTGCATTTAAATAGGCGCGGGCACTAGCATCAATTAGGTCTGAACTAGCTGCTTTTCCACTGAAACTTTGTCCTTCAAAATCAACATGGACAAATACCTCACCAACAGCATCTTTACCACCACTCACTGAACGAACTGAAAAGTCCAAAAGACGACCAGCCACGCCGGTAATTTGATCAATGGCTTGATAAATAGCTTCAATAGGACCAGCCCCTAAGCCTCTCTCAACTAAGGGTTCTTCGTCCTTGATTAACTTAACTGTAGCTGATGCTAACACTTGATTACCACCAACTGCATGAACATATTTCAATTGATATCGCTCAGGGATAATCCTTATACCATCATGGATAATAGCTAATAAGTCTTCATCATAAATATCTTTCTTCTTGTCAGCCAATTTTGTGAATAACATGTAAGCTCGATCTAATTCTTTTTTTTCTAATTGATATCCTAAATCATCGTATCGTTTAGAAAGAGCATGACGACCAGAATGCTTACCTAGGACAAGATCATTTGTTGGAACACCAACAGACTGCGGAGTCATGATTTCATAAGTCAAGGCTTGTTTTAATACACCATCTTGATGGATTCCAGCTTCGTGAGCAAAGGCATTCTTACCCACAATAGCTTTATTAGCCTGAACAATCATTCCAGTAAGATTAGAAAGCAAATGACTACTCTTATAGATCTCTTCTGCTACCACTCCAGTGGTAAAACCTAAGTGTTCCTTACGAACTCGGAGCCCCATTACGATTTCTTCTAGAGAAGCATTCCCTGCACGTTCCCCAATTCCGTTCATGGTGCATTCTACTTGTCGTGCTCCAGCTTGGATCGCTGACAAAGAATTTGCAACAGCAAAACCAAGATCATTGTGACAGTGACAACTCAGGCGAGCCCGTTGAATATTAGAAACTTTTTTCTTTAAAACTTTAAAAATCTCTCCAAATTCTTCTGGAACACAATATCCGACTGTGTCCGGAATATTAATGATTGTAGCGCCTTCACTAATAGCTGCCTCTACAACTTGACACAAATAATCAAGATCACTTCGTCCCGCATCTTCAGCTGAAAATTCCACCTCATTACACAGTGAACGAGCTAAACGAACTGCGCGAACTGTATCGTCCAGAACCTGTTCTCTAGATCGCTTTAATTTGAACTTTAAATGAATGTCAGAGGTAGCAATAAAGGTATGAATACGGGGGGAAGCGGCACTTTCCAGAGCTTCCCAAGCCCGGAGAATATCCTTTTCAATCGCCCTCGCTAAACCTGCTACAGTTACCGAGCGAATTTCCTGAGCAACTTTTCGTACTGACTCAAAATCACCTTCTGAAGCAATAGGAAAACCAGCTTCTATAACATCTACCTGAAGAGCTTCTAGTTGATGAGCTAGTTTGAGTTTTTCCTCAAGGTTCATGCTAAAACCTGGAGATTGTTCACCGTCTCGAAGGGTTGTATCAAAAATATGAACTCTATTCTCCATTGGACCTCCCCAATCTACCAGTCAATCAGCAAACTTCATAACCACGAGTTCAACTAAATTGCAGTTGAATGTGTCATAAAATGACCTTATCCAAAGTATGATTTCAGTTCAGTTGACAGAGTATCTAAGAAGAAAGAAACATCCGTAACAATACCAATAGCCTGCTTACTACCGCGATTACTTAATTTCAGTGGAGTAGCTTCATTAATGTCTACACAAACTGTTTTTACACTACTCTTCAATACATTTCCAACCGCAATACTATGCAGAGTTGAAGCTAACATTAAAACCACAGTTACACCGTCTAAAGCCTCAACATATTGTCGTTGAGCTTCAACACAATCTGTAACTACATCAACTAAAGGACCATCATCACGAATAGAACCTGCCAAAACGGTATGAAGCCCCCTCACAGAACACTCATACATTAACCCCGACTTCAAAAGACCTTGTTCAACCGCTTTAGAAATGCCTCCAACCCTATTGATCTCATTTATGGCCCAGATATGGTTTCGGTGGCCTCCTTCTACTGCCTTTCCACTGTCCTGGTGAATTCCAAGAGAAGTATTTAGAAAAGCCTTTTCAATGTCATGAGCTGCAAAGGCATTGCCCGTCAAAACCACATCGACACAACCCATCGAAATTATCTCTTTGAGATTGCTGTCAGCTCCAGAATGAATGATGGCAGGTCCAGGCACAATAGCGACCTTCTGACCAGCTTTCTTAGCCGAATAAATCTCCTTGGCAATTTCAGAAATTAAGACTCCCTTGTTAACTTCTGCACTAACCTCATTCGACATGAAATCAAAAACCGAGTACTCTCGACTACGTTCTTTCGGTTTAACACGAATACCGCGTCTGCCTGTAACAACTAAGTCTCCAGTACAGACAGCCATAATTTTTTTGGTTATTGCTTGTCCATTAGCCCAAATAATGACAGCGTCCATTTTCTGATTGATAACTGGATGCCATTCTCCTTGAATCTTAATGAAAGTTTCAAAATTTGTTGTTGAGTAAAATTCACTAGGTAAAATCCTATCACGTTCCGCAGCCACCAGTTGACAATCTTCACGATCAATAACTCCACCAAAGTCCTCTAATGCTGCTAGGATATCCTGAAGTTGTCTTTGGTTTTGTGCTTTGATCATTAGTAGAGCTCGTGAAGTCTGCTGATTATTTTTCCCTATATCAAATCGCAAGACTTCAAATTGCCCTTCCAGCTCAACAATTTTGTCAAAGGTGTACTTAAGAATACCTGAATCAATTAAGTGCCCTTCAATTTCAACCTCTTCTTGATATTTAACCATTTTTTTTCAACTTAGGCCTGATGATCACAAACATTAAGGACCATTCAAGCCTTATTTAAATAGAACAGTACATTCAAATTCTAACTTTAATTCTCTGACTTCTTCATCCAACTCATCATCTCCCTAAGATCCTTGCCAACCTTCTCAATCAAATGATCTGCTTCCCTTTGACGGTTTGCGTTCATAGAAGCTCGTCCGGACTGATTTTCTAGAATAAATTCTCTTGCAAAGTTACCATTACAGACATTCTCCAATATTTTGTCCATGGATTTTCTAACGGCATCACTCACAATTTCAGGACCACGAGTATAGTCACCATACTCTGCGGTATCACTGATTGAATAACGCATATATGAAAGACCACCCTGATACATCAGGTCCACAATCAATTTCATTTCATGAAGGCACTCGAAATAAGCTACTTCTGGTTGATAACCAGCTTTAACTAGAGTTTCAAAACCTGCTTTAACCAATGCCGAGGTTCCACCGCACAACACGGCTTGTTCACCAAATAAATCAGTCTCCGTCTCTTCCTTGAAAGTTGTCTCAATCACACCAGCTCGAGCTGCACCGATGCCTTTTGCATAAGCTAGAGCAACATCCATGGCATGTCCGGAAGCATCTTGTTCAATAGCAACTAGAGCAGGCACACCTGCACCCTCCTCATAAACCTGCCTCACCATATGGCCTGGTCCTTTTGGGGCAATCATGGAAACATCCACTTCTGGAGGAGGAACCACTTGACTAAAGTGAATATTAAATCCGTGGCTAAACATTAGTGTCTTTCCAGTGGACAAATGAGGTTTAATTGAAGACTCAAACACCATCCTTTGTGTTTGGTCTGGTACTAAAATCATTATAACTTGAGCAACTTTAGAAGCCTCTTCCACCGTAGAAACAGTAAGGCCTGCACTAGTTGCTTTGTCCCAAGACTTGCTGCCTTGGTAAAGCCCAACAACCACATCTAAGCCGCTATCCCTAAGGTTTAAAGCATGAGCATGACCTTGACTGCCATACCCTATGATGGCTACTTTTTTTCCCTTTAGATAAGCTATATCTGCATCTTCCTCGTGATAAATTTTTACCATTACCTATTCCTCACTTAAGATTGATTTAACATTAAGTCTATTTTGCAAACTACCAATTAAAACCATATAGATTGAGAAATCTAAACTCTAACAATTTAGCCAGCTAACTTTCTACTGTAATGTTACACTAATCTAGGTATTACCTTCAAATACCTACAGATTAGGCATCAGCAACATTATAATAACAAGATAAATACTAAGAATTTCAGATAACTTACTCTAATTCATCTGACTTCAAAATAAATTAATGAGAAGTTTTATAATTCGTCGATTAATTTTTTGAACAGATTAAATCAAAACCATACTATTAATCCATAGTATTCATCTGTATAAATTGTGAATCCCTTACTTTTATCTATTATCGCTATTCTGCCGATTGCTGTAGTTGCCCTGTTACTGGTCACATTTCGCTGGCCTGCCCGTCGAGCCATGCCGATTAGTTTCCTAGTAACTGCTGGTTTGTCTATTCTTGTCTGGCAGGTTCCACTCAAACAAGTTGCTGCTGCTTCAATAAATGGTTTAGTTATAGCCTTAACACTTCTTTCCATTATCTTTGGAGCAATCTTACTATTAAATACCCTACAAGAAAGTGGGGCTATCGGTACAATTCGAAAAGAATTAACTAAACTAACACCCGACCGGAGAATTCAAGTCATTATTATTGCTTGGCTATTCGGTTCTTTCATCGAAGGCGCTGCAGGTTTTGGTACCCCTGCTGCGGTTGCTGTTCCTCTGCTTGTAGGGTTAGGGTTTCCTGCGATGGCAGCCGTCATGGCTGGAATGATTATTCAAAGCACTCCCGTTTCTTTCGGCGCAGTAGGCACTCCCATTCTCATTGGTGTCAGCAATGGTTTGTCTTTAGATACTTCTGCTAAAACTTTTGCACAAGAAATAGGTTTTACAAGCTGGCCCTCCTTTTTGTCAGAAATTGGATTTCATGTAGCTTTACTACATGCCATTGTTGGAACTCTAATTCCACTATTTGTTATAGCTTTAATGACCCGGTTCTTTGGAAAGAATCGATCTTTTGCAGAAGGATTACTGGTTTGGAAATTTGCTTTACTCGCTGCTTTGACAATGAATATCCCCTACTTAGTAGTAGCCAGATTCTTGGGTCCAGAATTTCCTTCACTCTTTGGTGGATTAATTGGATTAGTTCTTATGATAATTGTTGTAAAAAAAGGATTTTTTATGCCGAGTAGAGAGGAAATATGGAACTTTGAAAATCCAGAAAAATGGGATTCTCATTGGAATGGGTCGGTTCAAGTAGAAGACTCACAATCCAAATCTCAGGCAATTAGTCTACTTTCTGCTTGGACTCCCTATCTTCTTGTAGGTCTTTTACTGGTTTTAACGCGTTTAAAAACCCTTCCATTTTTTTACTGGGTTACCAGTTGGACTATCTCATTCACCTCTATTCTTGGAACAAATATCTCTGCCCAAGTACAACCGCTGTATTTACCAGGCACAATTTTTATTTTAGTTTCGTTACTTACCTGTTGGATGCATAGGGTCAACTTATTTTCTTACCAACGTGTCTTGTCAAAATCCTTGAGAATCACTACATCTGCCTCTGTTGCCTTAATCTTTACTGTTCCTATGGTTCAAATTTTCATCAATTCTGGTGGTGGGGCCGCTGGCTACGACAAAATACCTCTTGTTTTAGCTAATGGAGTCGCCTTCCTAGCTAAAGACACTTGGCCTTTTTTTGCACCCCTCATAGGAGGGTTAGGAGCTTTTGTAGCCGGCAGCAACACCATTAGCAACATGATGTTCTCACTTTTTCAGTTTGGAGTCGGAGAAAAGATTGGAGCTAATCCTATTTGGATTGTAGCCTTGCAAGCGGTTGGTGGAGCAGCCGGCAACATGATTTGTGTACATAATGTAGTAGCGGCTTCTGCTGTAGCAGGATTAGTAGGAAAGGAAGGCACAATCATTCGGTTAACAATACTCCCCTTTGTTTACTATGTTCTGCTTTCAGGTGCGCTCGGATATTCTTTTGTTTGGTGGTCACAGAAAGGATGGTTTAACTTAGGAAGTTTAATTTCGTTGCTTATTGGCATGGTTGTCATCTATCTAATTGTAACAAAAAAACAAAAGCTTTAATCTTCCACAGCTATTTCTACGATCAGTAGGAGACGCCCTGGAAGTAACCCCCGGTCCTGTTCCGGCTGGAGACTCTC
>CAYWYX010000071.1:0-12272 GCA_964462735.1 uncultured Acidobacteriota bacterium
GAGTTAATCAACTATATCAAAACATGGTCAAAGAGCACTGGGCTTTTCAACCTGTGGCTAAAGTACAAACACCAGAATTTGGAATAAATGATGTAGTCCATCCTGTTGATCAATATATCTGGTCAAGTTTGAATAAAATAGGTTTGAAACCAAACCAGGTAGCGGCCCGTCAGATAATAGCCCGTCGACTATCGTTTGTGCTCCTTGGAATGCCTCCTGAGGCAGAGGTGGTTGATGAGTTTGTCCAAGATGAATCTCCAGAGGCTTATGAGAAGTTGGTTAGTCGCTTTTTGTCTTCTCCACACTTTGGAGAACATTGGGCAAGGCACTGGATGGATTTAATGCGGTTTGCTGAAACCTATGGCTTCGAATGGAACTATGAAATTCCATCCGCATGGAGGTATAGGGATTATCTAATTCGTGCTTTCAATCAAGATTTACCGTTTAATAAATTGATCCGTGAACATATAGCCGGTGATCTTCTAGAAAAACCTAGGATTGACAGGGACCGGGGAGTTAACGAATCAATCATAGGTGCAGCATTTTTTCGATTAGGGGAAATGGGACATGATAACTGTGTGACTTTTAGGGAAATGCGAACTGATGTAGTCGATAATCAGATTGATACTCTGACTAAGGCGTTTCAAGGTTTAACCGTAGCCTGTGCTCGTTGTCATGACCATAAAATAGACCCAATCCCTACTAAAGACTATTATGCTCTCTATGGAATCCTCAATAGCTCTAGACAAGTTTCTAGAACTCTTGATACGGGGGAATTGCACCAAAAACCCAAGGAGGTTCTGCTTAAAACCAAGGATCTAATTCGTAAGGAAATTGCTAGCCAGTGGATTTCTCAAAGCAAAGATATTTCGCGCTACTTACTATCAGCTCAGGCCATGCAGGACGGTCAGTACAATCAACAAAAAAAACCTTTTGTGAATCTTGATCAAAGTACATTAAAACATTGGATTAAAGTGCTAAGAAAGGAAAGTACTGATTCTGAAGGTCTTCTTTTTCCCTGGGCTGTAATTGCCTGTGAAACGAACCCATCTTCTGACCAAGTTAGAGGAGCCTGGATTAAATTAGGTACTCATTACGAAGGTGAAATGGATTCACGTTTCCAATTCAACCAGAAAAATTTTCTAGATTTTGCAGATTTTCGATCCAGCAGCCTGAATGGCTGGCATTCTGATGGGTTGGGTATTGAAGGAGGATCAACTAGGGGAGGAGATCTAACTATACATGCAGTCGGAGACCAAATTGTCAAGAGTGTTCTACCTTCAGGGATTTTTACCCATCGTATTTCAGACCGGCTTAATGGGGCGTTGCGTTCACCTTATTTGCCCAAGGACAAAAAATTTATCAGTTTTGAAATAATGGGAGGAAAGTTAGCAGCTAGAAGAATGATAATTGATCATTGTATTATAGGAGATCACTATAAACTTCTAAACAGTGACCGCTTCTCTTGGATAAAAATGCCAATAAAAGCTAATAAGGAACCATTTCCAGTATATGTTGAACTTGTAACTAGATATGGAAATCCTCGGCTACCAGAACGACCTGAATTCGGTGACAAACCAGACCCTGAATTACTGTCTAAGGTGGGTTCTTATTTTGGAGTGTCCAGGGTTGTTCTTCATGATGTGAATGAGACACCACGTCAGGATTTAGCACATATGGACCGTCTGTTTAATGGTCCTCCCCTTAATACACGTAAGGAATTAGCTGAACGATACCAGTCGATTTGCCATCAGGCTTTAATTGCCTGGTCGGAAGGACGAGCTACGGATCAAGATGTACGTTGGATTGATTGGCTTGTTCGCAATGATTTATTAAAAAACTTTAGGAAAGTTACGACTCAACTAGATGAACTGGTTCAGATTTATCGGGATACCGAATCTAAGCTTTCAGACCCAAAACTGATTAGTTCTATGGCCGATTTAGATCCTGGATTTGATGTTTCCCTGCTGGAGAAAGGAGATGCTAAACGTCCAGGTGATCAAGTGCCCCGAGGTTATCTTTCTTATTTAAATAATTCTCCCCAGAAAATTAAAAGTTCAGGTAGCGGTCGGAGAGAACTAGCTGAAATTATAGCCTCAGACCGTAATCCCTTGACGGCACGGGTAATGGTTAATAGGCTTTGGTACCATGTTTTTGGTTCTGGGATAGTTGAGACTGTAGATAATTTTGGTCGGTTTGGTGGTGAGCCATCCCATCCAGAACTGTTGGATTATCTTTCTAATCGCTTCATCAGTGATGGTTGGTCAATCAAAAAGTTACTTCGGTTTTTAGTACTCTCTGCAACCTTCCAGCAGTCAAATCAAACTTCAGTGAAAGCTATTAAGCTAGACCCAAAGAACCGAATGCTTCACCATTACCCACTTCGTCGTTTAAGAGCTGAAGCAATTAGAGACTCTATCCTTGCCACTTCGGGTCGACTTCAGGCTAATTTTTTTGGTCCTAGTATCCAGCCTTTTAGAAAAAATCCTAATGATTACCGTAAATTATTGTCTGGACCCTTAGATGGTGAAGGACGTCGAAGTCTTTATCTAAAGGTTACCCGCATGGAAGGTCCCCAGTTTCTAGAACTTTTTGATTTTCCCCTGCCCTCAGTCACTCGAGGTCGAAGGGATACTACCAATGTGGCTTCTCAGGCACTGGCTCTTCTAAATGATGATTTTGTGATTGGGCAAGCAGAATTTTGGGCAGACCGTCTTTTAGAGTTTCCCAATCAAACAGTTGAGCAACGTGTAGAAAAAATGTTTAGAACTGCACTTGGTCGTAGTCCTAAAGATTCAGAGCTGGTAAGATTTAAGGACCTAGTTGTACAATTAGGTAATTTGCATGGAATTACTCAAGAGGATCTGTTGAAATCACGAGAAGTGTGGAAGGATTTGGCCCACTCTATTTTCAATTTAAAGGAAATGATTTATATTCAATGAGGCTATCTAATGTCGAAGAATAAGGATCCTAAGGAGATCTTAAAAACAGCATGCCCAGGGTTTATGGGATCACCGTTATCACGTCGTGAGATGTTGAAGCAGGGAGCAAATGGCTTTGGGCTGCTAGCGCTTTCTAGTCTCATGGCTGACAAAGCATATGCAGGTCTTGTTTCTTCTGCAACTCCTCATTTTCCACCAAAAATCAAGAATGTCATTCTTTGTTATATGCCAGGTGGGGTATCTCATATGGATACATTTGATCCTAAGCCAAAGCTTGATGAACTTCATGGTAAGCCCTCAGGTCCAATGTGGCAGTCAGGTGACCGTCCGCGAACTTGGTTAAAGTGTCCATGGACTTTCAAACGATTTGGACAGGCTGGTATTTCAGTTAGTGAGTTGCTCCCGCATATTTCTACCTGTGTTGATGATTTAGCTATTGTTCGTTCAATGGTTTCTGGTTTCCCCCTTCATCCTCGAGGGAATATCTTATTCCATACTGGAAGAAATGTTGGTGGTCATCCTAGTTTAGGTTCTTGGATCACCTATGCATTAGGTAGTGAAAATAATAATCTTCCAGGGTATGTATTGCTACATACAGGAGACATTCCTCCAGGTGGGCTGGAGAATTTTTCCAATGGTTTTCTCCCAGCAACCCATCAGGCCCTCCCCGTAAAGGCAGATGGAGTTCCAATTGATAACTTAACTCCTGCTGATGATCAGTTGCAACAACAGATGAAGCTAGATCTACTTTTAAAACAAGATCGTGAATTTTCCTCTGTGCTTGGTGGAAATGATGCTGTTGAATCGGCAATCAGTAATTATGAAATGGCTTACCGTATGCAATCCCTTGTTCCAGACGTACTTGATCTTGCCAAGGAAAGCGAAGCCACTAAACGTTTATATGGACTTGACACTTCAAATAAAGAAAAACGTCAGTATAGTCTCCAGTGCTTACGGGCTCGCCGATTGATTGAAGAAGGAGTTCGTTTTGTTGAAATTACCTGTCCAGTATTATTTGGACAGAATAACGGCACTTGGGATCAGCACTCTGATTTAAAGAGGGGACATGAAGCCAATGCCCAGGTAACTGATCAAGCTGTGGCAGCCTTGATTAAAGATCTAAAATCAAGGGGTATGTTGGATGAAACTCTTCTTATCTGGGGAACAGAGTTTGGACGAACGCCTGATTCATCTAACGGAGATGGCCGAGATCACTTGGAAACAGCTTTTACAATTTTTATGGCTGGTGGGGGTGTTAAAGGTGGAACTGTTTTTGGTGAAACTGATGAAATAGGAAAAAAATCAGTAGAAAATATAACTACAGTTCATGATCTCCACGCTACCATTCTCCACTTGGTAGGTCTTGACCACCAAAAATTGATTTATCGGTTTGGAGGACGGGATGTAAGTTTAACTGACGTCCATGGAAGAGTCGTTCACGAAATTCTTACCTGAGAAAAACGTGACTAGTCAATTTACTTGAATTATCTGCCCAACCTTCATTTGGATAATAATATTTAAAAATATTGACTAGGTTTTTCTCTGAATCTTAATCCTCTTCTTTAATGGTTTCAACGGGCCGACTGAAGAATATGCCCACTGGTTGGTAATATTACGACCGATATCCTTTTAGTTATTTTCTGGAATTTTCCAAATTAAATCACTGATTATGAGTTCAAAGATCAAAAAATGGTTAATGAAATTTAACCTTAACTTTACGATTATCTTAATTTGGTCGGTAATGGTGTTGGTTTCTGCTAAAACTGGGGAATTACAGAGCAAACCAGTCTCTGATGCCCAGGGTGTTTTCTTTGAAAAGATGATTCGGCCGCTATTTTTTGAAAAATGTGTCACTTGTCATGGGTCGAAGCTCCAACAAGGAGAACTACGTCTTGATGCTGCTGAGCATTTTCGCCGGGGTGGAAAGTCTGGACCTGTTGTTGTTCCAGGAGATTCGTCTAGTAGTTTATTGATGCAACTTGTTCAAGGAAAGCTTGATCTGCAAATGCCTCCGACGGGCCCTCTCAATGATAGGGAGATTAAAGTTTTGGAGAAATGGATTCAAGGCGGTGCCATTTGGCCTGAGAATACCGAAGTTCGAACTCAAAATACTCCAGAAAAATCTGAGATTGTCTTTCAACCTCCAGATCATCCTGATCTGAAAAAGAACTTACAGGTATGGCTTAAAGCAGAATTCTCCAAATTAAAGGATGGAGAAGCTCTTTCCAGTTGGCCAGATATAAGTGGTCATGACAACAATCTGGAGGTTATTAAAAATGGCTTACAGTTTGTAAAAATCAGTCGTGTTCACGAGCAACCAGCAATCCGTTTTTTAGAAGGTAATCTAGTTAATTTTTCCAAAGATCTCCTCAAAATCAGAGAAAATCTAACCTTTACCACTGTTTTTGTTGGTAACTTTCGATTACCAACTGAAGGTAAATCTCAGTATGCAAAGGGTCTTAAAGGTACTAGTAACCAGCCCTTTATTATTTCAATGGCAAAGATGGATGGTAATCAAGATTTACTTACTAGATTCTATTTAAACGGTCAGAAATTTCCTCTGCTTAGTAACAGTAAGAGCTCTATTTCAGATGTAGAGTCTTTCTTAACTGGAGTTTTCCTAAATGCCTGGTCAGTTAAGGGTGACTTGTCTGAGGTAGTGGTCTATGACAAAGCTTTAAGTGAAACAGAACTTCGCTCTATTGAGGGGTATCTAGCTGAAGAATATGACATTCTTATGCCATGGAATGTAGATGAGGCTACGGTTGACTTTACTGAGAAAGAGAAGTCTTTTTGGGCTTTTCAACCTGTTATTAAATATAAGACACCAAATGTTAAAGATAAAACATGGTCAACTTCCTGGTTAGATGATTTTGTTTTGAAAAAATTAGAGGAGAATGGACTTCAACCTGCCCCTCCTGTAGATAAGCGAACCCTTATTCGACGGCTGTATTTCAAACTTTTAGGGCTACCTCCAACACCTCAAGAAATTGAGGATTTTGTGAATGATGGTTCTCACGATGCCTACGAAAGCTTAGTAGAGCGTTTATTGAATTCTCCCCATTATGGTGAACGCTGGGCACGACACTGGTTAGATGTGGCTCGCTATGCTGATACTACTGCCCACGATGGCAATTTTGTAATGCGTTATGCCTATCGTTACCGTGATTACGTTATCCGTTCTTTTAATAGTGATAAGCCCTATGATCAGTTTGTTTTTGAGCAATTGGCTGGGGATTTAATGCCAGGTAAGTCAAATCTTCAGACCTTTATTGATCGGATTACGGCAACTGGTTTTCTGATACTTGGTCCTAAAGCATTAGCAGAACAAGATAAGGAAAAACTTCTTTTTGACATTGTTGACGAGCAATTAGATGTTATAGGTCGAAGTTTTCTAGGATTAACCATTTCTTGCAGCCGTTGCCACGATCATAAATTTGACCCGATACCAACAGCTGATTACTATTCTTTGGCAGGAATCTTAAAGAGTACTAGTACTATGGACGGTGTTGAGGCTTTTACTTCGAAGTGGCAAGAATGGCCACTGATTCATCTGTTGCGAAAGCGATTTCCAGAAAAAGTTTCTCCACCTGATTATCCACCGGAGCTTAATTTAGCAAGAACTGGAAATGCTGCTCAGTCTTCAACTCACTGTGAATTTTCAGCAGAGAAAGCAATTGATGGAGTTTTTAATAATTACCAACAGACTGAAGAAAATGATTCTGCCCCTTGGTTAGAAATAAAACTAGGGGAAAGTGGTCCGATTGGATTAATTGTTCTCTGGAATCGAGTTGACACTGATTTTAAGAAACTTTCTAATTTTCAGGTTTCGGTACTGACAAATGACAGTAAATTAGTTTGGAGCGAGGTATTTTTTCCCGATGGGGAAAAATACCCGGTGCCAGCAGAAGGTTTTCGTATTTGTCCTCCTTCTGGTATTAAGGGTCAGATTATTCGAATAGATCTGTTAGGTTCAAAAAAAGCTAAGGAACGGTATCTTCATATTGCTGAGGCTGAAGTTTTTTCTGTAGGAGATTGTTCTAAACCTCCGGAGGACCCTTTGATGGTAATGGCTGTCAAAGAGGGAAGCCACATTCCAATGAGAATCATGGTGCGAGGTAATCACGAAAACCCTGGGAAACTTGTACCTCGTCGGTTTCTTCAAATTTTATCTCACGAGGCGAATCCAGTTATAAATGGTGAACAAAGTGGACGATTCGAACTGGCCAAATCGATTGCCAGTTCAAATAATCCACTAACTGCCCGTGTCATGGTTAATCGGGTCTGGCAATGGCATTTTGGAACAGGGTTAGTAGCTACAAGTGATAACTTTGGCAAACTAGGAGAAAAGCCATCTCATCCCAAGTTACTTGATCGGTTGGCTTCTTATTTTGTTAGCTCCGGATGGTCAATAAAGCAGATGCATCGATTGTTACTTATGTCCAGTACCTACAGGATGCAAAGCAACATACGAAATCCTAGGGCTGAGGTAGCAGATGCTAACAATCGCCTTCTCTGGAAATTTCCGCGTCATCGATTAGAAGTAGAAGCTCTCCGTGATGCGATGCTTGCAATTAGTGGTAGTCTAGATAGGACTATGAAGGGATCGATATTTGACTATAAAGAAAAAACTGATGCTATTGACCATTTTCTCGGTTTATTCTCTGCTGCGAACGCGGGCTATGAGTTTGAAGCATATCAAAGTGTTAGACGAAGTATCTACCTCCCTGTTGTGAGAAACCAACTTTTCCCATTATTTAAAATATTTGATTTCGCCGATTCAAATGCTGTGACATCAAAGAGAAACGATTCTACGGTAGCCACTCAGGCTCTTTATATGATGAATAGCCCTTTTGTAAAAAAGCAAGCTAGCCGATTTGCTGAACGGTTACTCAATTTAAAAGTAGAAGATGAAAATGGGCGAATTAAGTTAGCTCATCTTAACACTTTGGGTCGATTACCATCAGCCTTAGAGACAAATCAAGCTCTTGCATTTCTCAAAAGGTATCATCAAAATAAAAATAATTTGAGTTACAAAGAACAAAAATTTTCTCTTGATGCATGGTCAAGCTATTGCCAGCTACTTTTTGGTTTGAATGAATTCCTATACATTGATTAAATATGAATTATTGGTTTATTATTAAGCTAATATTTACCTAACAAAGGTTAGTAATGAATTTATTGGATCCTCCATCTCGTCGCGATCTCCTGAAGCAAGTTGGCTGTGGATTTGGATACCTGGCGTTTGCAGGACTTTCAGGACTAGAAGCACTTTCAGCTAAATCTTCGGTTAGCCCGGGGTTACTTGAGCCTAAGCTTCCTCATTTCAATCCAAGAGCTAAACGAGTTATATTTCTATTCCTTCATGGTGGTGTCTCGCACATCGATTCATTCGACCCTAAGCCAAAGCTAACAGAGATGAATGGACAACCCTTGCCTTTTGCGAAACCAAAATTCACTTTTGCCAAGACAGGTAACTTGTTGAAATCTCCTTGGGAATTCAAACAGTACGGGGAGTGTGGTCAACCAGTAAGCGAACTGTTTCCTAACATCGCAACCTGTGTGGATGACATTTGTATGATTCATTCAATGGTTAGTGACTTTGTTTCACATGGAGGGGCGGCTTTGCAGCTACACACGGGCGATGGGATTTTAATTCGTCCGAGTATGGGTTCTTGGCTCCTTTATGGATTGGGAACGGAGAATGAAAACCTTCCTGGATTTATCAATATTTCACCTCCCTTTGTACATGGTGGAGGTCAAAACTATGGATCTGCCTTCTTACCAGCAGTTTATCAAGGAACTAGTATTGGTGATGGTGGTACCCAATTTGTTCAAGGAGAAATTCCAAACCTGACAGCTAGTGAAAAGGATATAGTTCAACAGAGGCGTCAACTTGATCTGATGAAAAAATGGAATAAGGACCATCTCCAGACTCGAACCTATGATGCAAGACTTGAAGCCCGAATTGAAGCTTTTGAATTGGCATTTAGGATGCAACAACATGCCCCTGAAGCTCTGGATTTTTCTACGGAATCTAAGAGTGTTCTTGATCTTTATGGTATTGGTGTTGAACCAACAGACGAGTATGGTCGACAGTGTTTGTTGGCTCGTCGGTTAGCTCAAAGAGGGGTTCGATTTATTCAGGTTTCACACAGTTATCCCAGGAACTATTGGGATCAACACTCCAAGCTCAGGGAAGGACATGAAAAAAATTCAAAGAAGGTTGATAAACCAATTGCAGGTTTGCTAAAGGATCTAAAAAATCTTGGAATGCTGGAGGACACCCTGTTGGTTTTTGGGACAGAATTTGGCAGGTCACCGGCTGTTCAGGGTAAGGATGGTCGTGATCATAATCCGACTGGTTTTACTATTTGGATGGCTGGAGGGGGTATTAAGCCAGGTATTCGGTATGGAGCTACAGATGAATTTGGATGGTATGCTGTTGAAAATAAAATGACACTTAACGATTTCCACGCCACTGTACTTCACCTCATGGGTTTGGACCATACAAAACTTACCTACCGTCATGCTGGTCGTGATTTTCGATTAACTGATGTTGCTGGAAGAGTGCCTCAGGAAATTCTCACCCAGTAAGTAAAGTGTATTAACCAGTAGATAAGAAAGAAAAGTCATTGTTGTGATTAACATAGCTTAATTATCCCTGATTAATTGTAATATCACATCAGAATGACTTGTTCTGAGGATTTAATATGGGTTGGAGAAATAAAAACGTATTACTAATGATAGTGGGCTTTTTATTAGGTTCTTCTTTGACTGTTAGTGCAGACAATGGGGAGCCGACAAAAGAAGTAAATAAGAAAGGAAAGTCTGAATCAACCTCTGAATTTACACTCAGTGTACCTGTTGAAGCTGTTATTGTTAATACCGTTGTCACTGATAGAACTGGCAATCACATCCCCAACCTCTCGGTTGATGATTTTGAAATCTATGAGAACGACAAAAAACAAATAATCCAGTCTTTTACACCTGTGTCTTACCGAGGTCCTGATATCTCGGTGCATTTGGTAAGTTCGCTAGTAAATGAAGAAAATAAAGTCGCAAAAATAACTGCTTCCAAACCTCGACTACTAAGTTTAGTAATTGATGATCTTACATTCCCTGCTCCTGATAGTTTGATGCGGACAATTAATGTGATACGTGACTTTGTCAAGCAGGGTATTCAGTCAGAGGATTATATTTCAATTTTGACAGCCTCTAGGGGCTATCAAATCCCCTTTACACAAGACCGAGATCTACTGTTAAACGAACTTAATAAGCTTCGCAAAAAGTTGGATCTAACTCAACCTCATCGCCCAATGACCTGTGTCCGTTTAACCGATTCTCAAGCGGAAGGAATTGAGTTACTTGGCACAAGCATAGGGCGTGACGATGGTCTTACTGTGCAGGCGGCTGACGGCTGTGGAGTCGATAATGCTGAGATGTTCGTAGAAAATCTGGCTAGACAGCAGGTCTCAGAGATTCGCAGTCGGTCTAGATTACTTCTAGGTACTTTGCGCCAATATATTCGTTCTCTAAAACCGCTTGAGGCTCAAAAGTCTTTAGTGCTGTTCTCTAATGGATTATTACAGCGGTCCCTTCGTTATGAACTAGAACGTGTCGTCGATATGGCCTTACAAGTTGGAGTGATTTTCAATAGCATCAGCATTCGTGGTCTTGAAGCTAATCAAGTTTTTGGAGTCAGTGAAACGTCTTTTGCTGCAGGTGAACTATTAGTTCGCCAATCTATTTTAAACAGAGAAGACAGTAGACAGAAGGAAGCCTCTTTGGCTTATTTGACGAGGTCTACTGGAGGTGTTTTCTTTAGAAACAGTAATGATTTATTGGCCGGATTGCAAAAAATTGTCCGCCAGCAGTTTTCATTTTATGTGTTGAGTTATGCAAGGCCTCCAAAGAAACCCAATGGTCGTTTTCATAAAATCAGGGTTAAAGTTTCCCGACCAGGAGTTAGAGTTACCCACCGTAGAGGTTATTTTTCTCCAAAGGAGACGCTTTCTAAAGAAGAACAAAAAAAGAGAGACATGGTAGAAGCTCTACAGGCACCTGGAGAACTTAAGGAGATTCCACTTCAACTTTCCTATCATAGTGTTCTTAAAGGGGAGAACACTTATCAGCTTGACGTTGCAACTAAAATTAATCTGGAAGGGGTACCCTTTTCTATAGAAGATGGAAAACGTGTCAATCAGATCAGACTAGTTGTAGTGGTTTTCGACGAAAAAGATAACAAGTACGTTGGGGGAGACCAAAAGGAGTGGGAATTCAAGCTGAGTGATCTCAGTTATGCCTCATTGCTTAAGAGAAAACTTGCTTCTAAGATCTCTCTCCAAGTTCCAGCTGGACGTTATCTAGTAAAAATTGTAGCCAGAGAGAGTATCAATTCTAGTATGGGCTCTTTGCGACGGAATGTAGAGCTAGGTGCAACTGGCAATGAAACACTTCGAAGCCAACAGGAAAAGGCTTTGCTCAATGCCGTACAATCGTTGGATCCACTCAATGGGTTGCCAGTAACCTTTAAAACGAGCACCTTTTATGAGACCCCTGAGCAGGCATTAGTTTTAGTAGCTGCTCAAATTGGCAATGACGGTAAACATAAAAAAGATGTTCAATGGTTGCCTCGAAAGGGTATTAGTGTTAGAGGAGTAGCTTTGTCTAGTGATGACAAGATTGTTTCTCTATTTGGAGAAAACATAAGGGACCCTAGAGGTGAAGGAGAATTTACTTATAGGTCTTATTTAAAACTCCCTCCTGGGGAATATAAGTTAAAACTGGCGGCATCTGATAGGAATGGTCGGCTTGGTATGACTAGGCAGAACTTATTGATTCCGATGCTCTACCCGGAGGCTATTACTAGCAGCAGTATAGTTGTTAGTCAATCATTAGAGCCATTTCCTAGTCAAATTGCTAGTCTTCAGACCCCGGAAGCAAGTTGGCTAGCTCACCGAGGGGTTCAAGTTTTGGCTGCTCCTCATAATAAAGTGAATAATCAGAAACCCCTGGTGGTTTTTTATAAACTTTATAACCTTTGGAAATCAAGTCAGGAAAAACTGACAGCTAAAGCTCAAATGATCAATAAAGAAGGTAAAATTTTCGACTTTCCAACAATTTTTCTGGATCAAAATCACTTGCAAAAACGAGATCAAGGTCAAGTTGCTGTGGGATTTAAACTTATTATCAAGCATCTGGTCTCTGGACCCTATCAATTGAAGATAACAACAGAAGATTTAACCACGAATCAGTCGATTACAACTCAGACTCCAGTGTTTATTGAAGTAAGAGACTCTCGTTCAGGGAATGAATTGACTGAGATGA
>CAYWYX010000072.1:0-12233 GCA_964462735.1 uncultured Acidobacteriota bacterium
ATTACCAAGTCAGGCTGAGCCAGTAAAGTTTCTGCTTTAGTCAAGACCAGAAAACACAAAAGGAGCGAGATTGTTAGTTGAAATCTAAATTTAAATAAGGCAAGTGGCGAGTGTGCCATGGTTGTAGGGTTTTTCGCTTGCAAGCGGAAGCAAATAGAAAGCGGGAATATCTTACCTAGTTAGCAGCTCTGGGGATCTGTTCTTCTTAAGTCATCTTCCTCCAAAAAAAAATATTTTATAATTAACTCAAACTATAACAATAACTTAAGTCAGAACATTCTCCATAAGATCCAGTCCTTTAATCAAATTCTCCATGCTGGTAGCAAAAGAAAGCCGGACATAATCCTCTTGACCAAATGCTGAACCAGGAACAACCGCCACTCCAACCTCTTTTAATAACCACTGAGAAAATTCCAACGAGTTACCGATTCCGTTTTTAAAGTAATTTGAAACATTGGGGAAAGCATAAAAAGCGCCACCTGGATTAGAACAGCTGAGTCCAGAAATCCCGTTCAGTCGATCAACTACATATTGACGTCTTCTATCGTACTCGGCGATCATTTTTGAAACAGAATTTTGATCTCCCAAAATAGATTCTACTGCTGCTTTTTGAGAAACAGAAGCGGGGTTGGCACTGTGACTCTGAACACCACCAATTGCCTTGCAAATTTCAGGAGGAGCTATCAAGTATCCAATGCGCCACCCTGTCATTGCATAAGTCTTAGAGGCTGTATTAACCAGAATAGAAAGATGTTTAGCACGGCTAGCAAATTGAGCCAGAGAGGTATGCTTACTGCCATCAAACACAAAATATTCATAGCACTCATCAAAAATAATCAAAATGTTTTGATCCAAAGCTAAAGCTACTATTTTTTCCATTTCTTCTTCAGGAATTACAGCACCTGTAGGATTATTGGGGGTATTAACAATTATGGCTTTAGTTCTTGCCGTCAATTTATCCTTTATAGCTGAGGCCCTAAGTATAAAATTGTCTTTTTCCTCGGTTAATACTTCAACCGGAGTTGCTCCCACCATTTTGAGCTGTTCTGGGAAAGTTACCCAATAAGGAACAGGAAGTAATACTTCATCTCCTTTGTCAAATAAAACAAATGCCAAGTTGAATAGGGTATGTTTTGCCCCACAAGAAATGACAACCTCAGGAAGGGTATAGTCTATTCCATATTGACTCTGATATTTGTTTACAACCGCCTCTTTGAGATCTTTGATTCCAGCTGCTGCTGTGTAGCGGGTAAAATTTCCATCAATAGCTTGGTGCCCTTCATTTTTGATATTGTCAGGTGTATTAAAATCGGGTTCACCAATACTAAAATCAATCACTTCCTGCCCGCTGGCCCGAAGACGACTTGCCTCCGCTGAAACCGCCATTGTTGGGGATGGGGATAATTGGCTAACACGTTCAGCTAGTTTCATAACTACTCCCTAAGTCCTATTTTATAAATATAATAGCTTCTTACTACAGCCGCCAAGTATAGTCAGTTCAAGCTAAGAAGTAAACGGTTACCTCCCTGCAAAATTTTACTTTTGACGTTTAACTGATTAAAATACTTAAAAATCAATAACTAGCCATCTTCAGTATTCATTTAAAATAAAATAGAGCTAATTATTTCTTGTTAATTGGACATTCAAGTTTTTTTGTTCAATTCGGCATACCAACGCCACTGTCTTAATATACCCCTAAGAATTCGAACATCACGTTCTTCTAATGAAGCTCTTGAAAATATCTGACGCAACGTCATCATCACTTCTTCAGGGTTTTGTTTGCTCAGAAATTCAATTTCATCCAGGCACTTCTCAAGATCCTGAGTAAAACCCTCAACTTGACTTTTAACTGCCAATTTCAGAGGGTTTTTTGGAGCACTTTTACTTGCATTTGACCCTTGATAGAGCTCATACGCTACAATTGCAACGGCATGAGCTAAGTTCAGTGAGACGAACTGTGAATCAGTTGGAATTTTTAATTGCCACTGACAATATTTTAGGTGTTCATTTGTCAGTCCTGTTCTTTCTGGACCAAAAACAATCGCAACTTTCTGATTTGAAGACAGGCTCACCAGGTTTTTTGTAAGATCATCAGGAGAGTGTACTGCAGAAAACCACCTAACTGAACGGGAAGTCGTCCCAATACTCAAATGGAAAGGAGCTAGAGCATTACTTAAACCAGTTACTTGATTAGCATTTTCTAGGAGTTTTTCTGCCCCACAAGAACGACGAAAAGATTCATCACCAATTTCTGTTTGACAATCGACAAGAACCAACTGACTTAATCCCATGTTCTTCATTATTCGAGCTACTGCGCCGAGATTACCTTGCGATTGAGTTTCCACAAGTACAATTGAAATATCACTAAAATTGTACATCGGTTACGACAGGTCGTTTGAACTAAAAGAACCGCTTATCAAAGTCCTAAAAAAACAAATATCAATGAGTTAATGAGTGAGCACATATACGACATTCATTTCTTCGTTTTGCATTTAAAGCACCACATTTATCACAGCGAGTATACATGATTCGGGTAAACCAGCTAGTAAGTACCGCACTTCCTCCTAAAATAATTACTAGGAGAAAAAAATTTAACAAAAAATCCATGTGTCAGACCTCCTTTGCTAAAAGAAATTGTTTCAGGGTTTTATCTTCGAAAAAAGATCCTTTTCCTTTTCTATGTGAAAGAAGATGGCGAATGACAGCATGACCACTACAGCGGCTCCGGCTGGCAAAATCCAAATTTGATTCCAGTGGTGCTGAAGGGAACCCGCTAAATCTGAATAACTATAATGTTGTAACACTAGTCCAGAAACTCTTGCTCCAATGAACATACCTAAACCCAGAGTGACAAAGGCAATGAAACCCTGAGCAGCTGATCGCAGTTTAGCCGGTGCTTTTTGATCCACATAAATTTGTCCAGCTACAAAAAAGAAATCGTAGCATACACCGTGCAGAAGAATGCCGGTTATTAACATCCAAAGCAATTCATTACCATTCCCCCAAGCAAAAAGAAAGTAACGAACTACCCAAGCTCCCATTCCTATTAATAGCGTTTTTTTAAGACCGAGCCGAGTAATAAAAAATGGCATCACCAACAGGAACAAGATTTCAGATCCCTGTCCTAAAGTCATTTTGCTTGCAGCCTCTGTGACACCGATCTCATTAAGAAAAAGATTAGTAAATGCATAGTAAAACTGCAAAGGGATACAAAGCATGAAAGACACAACAACAAAGATCAAAAAAGATCTTTCCTTCATCAGTTGCAGCGCATCCAACCCAAGAATTCCTCTTAACGATAAAGCAGGATTATCATTTCTCGGTGGTGTATGCGGGAGTGATAAACAATACAAACCCATTAGGAAAGAAACTATTCCAGCAATCTTAAAAGGTATTGCTGTCGCTTCTAAATGTATTTCTCCAACAATTAATCCAGCAGCAATCCAGCCAATAGTTCCCAGAACTCTAACTTTAGGAAACTGTCGAGCGGGATTTTCCATGTGATGAAATGATAAAGAATTAGTTAATGCCAAGGTAGGCATGTAACAAAGGGTGTAAGCCAACAGAACAGGAAAGAACCAGGCAAAGTCTTTTAAAGTTGACGACCAGTAAATAAGAAACCCACCCATTAAATGCAACAATGAAAGTACTTTCTCAGCGGCAATTGACCGATCAACAATAACGCCTACAAAGAATGGAGAAATCATAGCAGCTATGGCCGTCGTAGCATAAGCCCAGCCAATCTGGTAGCCATCAAAGCCGAGAGTTTGGCTTAGATAAGTCGCCATAGTCACGTTCCAAATGCCCCAGATAAAATACTGGATAAACATCATCAGGGAAAGACGAGTATGGACCATGGGATGATTTTTACTCAGTTTACGATACCCTCTTTCTAAAATTTAAAATGGTTACAACTAATAGGATTCCCTCACTTAAAGAATTCTCATTCTTCCAAAGTTTTTAAATAAACTACTAAGGAATCTTGATGG
The DNA here is from genome assembly GCA_964462735.1 of uncultured Acidobacteriota bacterium. Classification (GTDB taxonomy): domain Bacteria; phylum Acidobacteriota; class Terriglobia; order Versatilivoradales; family Versatilivoraceae; genus JAKUNG01. The sequence continues at coordinate 3,990 of CAYWYX010000072.1, forward strand.
ATTTTATTGATTCATAATCTTTTAATAGGTTTTAGCTAGCCGATTAACAGTCTGATTTTGTCCCATCAAAACCATGACATCAAATATTCCTGGAGCTACTGATTTTCCAGTGAGCAGAACCCGGGCTCCATTAATTAGCAATCCCGCTTTAATCTTTTTTTCAGCGGCAAAAGCTCTTAACAATATTTCTGTATCCTCTAATCCGAACTGTGAAAGAGTTTCAAGCCTTACAGCAAGCTCAGGCAATAATGTCCTTAAAGATTCGTCCTTAAGAAATTTTTCTTTTGCCTTTATTTCAATTTCAAAATCATCACTAAAAAAAGGTAGGCCTTGATCTACAAAATCTGAAAGAAGCCGGGCTCGAACTTTTAGCAAATCAATTACCTTTAATAACCAGACTTTCTTTCCAGACTCATAATTAGTCTGCCATAAACCAAAGCTTTTCAACTCAGTCTTAACGTAGGGCAGTAATTTCTCAGCTGTTGAGGAACTCAACTTCTGACTGTTAAACCATTTCAGTTTATCAACATCAAAAACTGCATTGCTCTTACTCACCCCTTTTAAAGAAAACTGACTAATCAATTCTTCGTCTAACAAATGTTCTGACCCATCATCTGGCGCCCAACCAAGAAGAGCCAAAAAATTTCTAAAAGACTCAGGAAGGTATCCTTTATCCCGATACGTTGTGAGAGCTGTTGCCCCATGACGTTTGCTCAATCTAGTTTTATCCAATCCTAAAATTAAAGGCAGATGAGCAAAGACTGGAATGGGTTTACCCATAGCTCGATATAATAAAATTTGTTTGGGAGTATTTGAGATGTGATCAGCACCACGAATAATGTGGGTTACACCCATATCAATGTCATCGACTACTACGCCTAAATGATAGGTTGGTTTTAAGTCCGAACGAACCAAGACAAAGTCTTCAATGGCTTCCATTTGGTGGACAATGTCACCAAAAACCTTATCTTCAAAACAAATGCTTCCCCTAACAGGACTTTTAAAACGAAGGACTGATTTTTTCTTCTGCTGAAGCATATTCTGAACCTGCTCTTGATTCAGGTCACGACAAGTTCCATCATACTTCCACACCTTACCTGTACTAGTTGATGACTTGCGTTTTTCAGCCAGCAATTCCATTGAACAAAAACAACGGTATGCTTTTCTGTCTTCGAGTAAATCCTTAGCAATTTTTTGATGACGTTTTAACCGCTCAGATTGAAAAAAAGGACCCTCATCCCAAGTTATGCCAAGCCATCTTAGGCTATCTAAAATATTCTTTACCATTAGATCTCCCGAACGAGTGGGATCCGTATCCTCAATTCTTAAAACAAATTTGGCCCCTTGATTTTTAGCAAAAAGCCAGTTGAATAAGGCAGTGCGGGCACCACCTACGTGTAGGTTTCCGGTAGGAGAAGGAGCAAATCGGACTTTCATATCTGACAAAAGACAGCCCTCCTCAAAAAAAACATACAGAGATGACTACGAGGAAGGAGATTGGAGAGGTCTGGAAAAAATAACTGAGAAAAGTAGACATTTTAACCATGAGCTTAGTATAAGTACTTGATAGCATCTATCCAAAGTATTTGACGTTCAACTCGCCCTGGACCTATTTAAGTTAAGCCCCAGGATTCGGTTTTTCTTTCTTATTAAAACTAAAACAACTTACCCCAAAGATTGAAACGTCCTACTTAAGCCCAGTGTTTATTTCTTACATAAATAAAAAAGCAATACTCAAGAAAATTTTACTGAGTTCTGTTCTTTTCGTTATGTTTCCTATCAAGGCTGGTCAAGTATTAATCCATCAGAGAAACTACCAAGAACCGTCCCCTCGAAAATAATCTACGACTCAAGGGCCTGTTTTGCTGCATTTAAAGCACCCTGATAGTCAGGATGAGAAGCTACTTCTTTTACATACTCTACGTACCGAATACCATCATTAGCGTCAACCACAAAAATAGCTCTACTTTCTAAGCGAAGTTCTTTGATAAGTGTTCCATAACTAGTACCAAAAGAAGCATCTTGATGATCTGATAGGGTCTGAACTCGATCAACTCCAGCTGCTCCACACCATCGTTTCTGGGCAAAAGGCAGGTCGGCACTTATGGTCAATACAACCACTCCATCACCCAAATCAGATGCTTCTTGATTAAATCGTCTAGTCTGTTCATCACAAATAGGAGTATCTAAAGAAGGAACCACACTGATGAGACGAACTTTTCCTGCCGAATTATTAAGTCCTACAGGCGTAAGATCATTGGAAACTAGAGTAAAGTCAGGGGCTTTATCTCCAGGTTTCAGTTCTGGGCCAACCAGTGTTAATGGATTTCCTTGAAATGTAGCTGCTCCGTGTCGTTCTTGAGACATTATAATTCCCCCTTAAGTTAAAAAAATTAGTCTTCTTCATATTGATTCTTTAGTTGGTCAACAACCGAAGTATCAGCGAGGGTTGTTGTGTCGCCCAAAGCTCGGCCTTCTGCAATATCACGAAGTAAACGGCGCATTATTTTTCCGCTCCTGGTCTTTGGTAATTCTGCAGTAAAATATATACTTTCTGGTCTAGCTATAGGACCAATTTTTTGGGCAACATGTTTTTTTAGTTCATCAATTTTTTCCGGGCTTCCGTTTATACCTTCTTTTAAAGTTACAAAAGCAGCAATTGCTTCTCCCTTAACATCATCTTGCTTACCAATTACAGCAGCTTCAGCAACTTGCTGGTGATCTACTAAAGCACTTTCTACTTCCATTGTACTTAGTCGGTGACCGGAAATATTCATTACATCATCCACCCGACCCAGAAGCCAGAAATATCCATCCTTGTCTCGCTTACATCCATCTCCGGCAAAATAAACATTATTCCCAAACCGTTTCCAATAGGTTTCCTCATATCTTTGAGCATTTCCATAAATTGTGCGTGCCATCGAAGGCCACGGTGATTTAATAACTAAATACCCACCTCCACCTAACGGTACCGTCTCACCAGCTTCATCCACAACATCAGCATCAATCCCAGGGAGCGGAAAAGTAGCGGATCCAGGCTTAGTTGAAGTAAGACCAGGTAATGGAGAAATCATAATTGCACCTGTCTCCGTTTGCCACCACGTATCAACAATAGGACAACGTCCTTTACCAATTTTCTCGTGGTACCACATCCAAGCTTCTGGATTGATGGGTTCTCCAACTGTACCTAATAAACGTAAACTGGACAAATCGTGCTTTGCTGGATAAGCTTCACCCCATTTCATAACTGCGCGAATAGCTGTAGGAGCAGTATAAAAAATATTGACTCCATATTTTTCAACCATGCTCCACCACCGATCTTTATCGGGCCAGTCAGGCGAACCCTCATAAAGTATGCCAGTCGTTCCATTAGCCAAAGGCCCATAAACAATATAGCTATGACCTGTTACCCATCCAATGTCAGCAGAACACCAATAAACATCTTCTTCTTTTACATCAAAAACCCACTTGTGAGTCAGTGAAGCTCCTAAAAGATAGCCTCCAGTTGTATGGAGAATACCCTTTGGTTTAGCTGTAGTTCCTGAAGTATAGAGAATGAAAAGTGGATCCTCAGAATCCATCGGTTCAGGTTCGCAGTATTTAGGAGCGTTTTCAACAATATCGTGCCACCAAACATCTCTCTTTTCATCAAAATTAATAGATGCAGATTCTCCTAGTCTTTTGACAACAACCACTTTTTCAACACAAGCACACTCCTCTATTGCAGCATCAACATTTTGCTTGAGAGGCACGACCTGACCGCGTCTATAACTTCCATCTGCGGTAATGACTAGTTTTGAGTCAGCATCATTTATTCGATCTCGCAAAGATTCTGCGCTGAACCCACCAAACACTACACTATGGGGGGCGCCAATTCGAGCACAGGCTAACAAAGCAATCGGCAATTCCGGGATCATCGGCATATAAATTGTTACCCGATCTCCCTTTACGACTCCAAGTTTTTTCATAGCATTAGAGAATTTGTTAACCTCTCTATAAAGATCCCCAAAAGTCAAAACTCGTTCTTCACCTTTTTCACCTTCCCAAATAAAAGCTGCCTTGTTCCGTCTCCAACCCCTAACATGACGATCAAGACAATTGACTGAAACATTAATCTTTCCTCCAATGAACCATTTGGCAACTGGAGGCTTCCAGTCTAAAACCTGATCCCACTTTTTAAACCATTCTAGACTTTCTGCTGCATCTGCCCAAAAAGCTTCAGGGTCTTTTTTGGCTTGCTCATAAATAGCTCTATCTCTTATATTTGCACTTTTTTCACATTCTACCGATGGAGTAAAAAGTCGTTCCTCCTGCAATAATGCTTCGATAGGTTTGTCCGATTCGCTCATCAGGTTACCTCTTTTTTCAACTTCCAATCATCATAACTAATAGATAGGGGAATAATTATACACGGGACTATTCTTACCGTTATAGCCTTATATTTTAAGCTATAATTTTTTCATTAACTTAAAATCTCAGTTAGACTAGGAATATATAAAATTAGAACTAAAACTTTGAATAGATACTTTTCAAATAGCCTCCAAAAATAATTATATTTTTGGTACTTATGGCTTTTCTAAACCCCGATAAAAATCAGACAATATCTCCACTTCTTTCGGTCGACAACCCCAAACTACATTTTCTTCAACTCTAACACCACCAATTAATTGATCCTCTGCTCGCCAATACAGCCCAGGTTCTATAGATGTCACATGCCCAGGACAAATGACTACATTTTCCTCAGGACCCAAGGTAGGACCATCTTCATGATAGGCAAAGCCAAGACCATGCCCCAAAAAATGTGTGATACCCTTCTCAAATCCAGCCTCTCGCATGGCGGTCCAAGCGGATTGGCATAAAGTCTCACCGGTACTTTTACCGGGATAGTAAGCTTCAATAGCGGCAGCTTGGCCTGCCAAAACTGCCTGATGAAGCTTTACTTGAATATCACTAGGTGTCCCAACAACCACTGCCCTAGTGATGTCTGCCCAATATCCATCAACGTGAGCACCAAGTTCTAACAAAACAAGATCCCCTGCTTGCATTTTTCTTGGAGTGGGATGATTTGAAAGAGTATCAGCAACATAAGTTCGATCGGAACCAGAAGTGATTTGGGGTGCCTCACAAAAAACATATTTTGAGCCTTTATGACCAACCATTCTAATTACAGCAGCATTGATCTCAGCTGCTAAATCAATCTCTCTAATTCCAACCCTAGCCTCTTGATAAAACACTTCAACTCCAACCCTAATAACCTCATGGGAAATCCTTAGCTTTTCAATTTCTTTTGAAGTTTTAATAGCCTTGAGACTATTGATTTGATGTGAGGCGTCCCTAGCAACAGGAAAAACTGTACCTAATGCTTTTTTAATTTTTTCGTAAGTAAAACATTCAGATGGCATCTTATTAGGACTATAATGGTGAACAGTTAAATCTGCTCCAATTTTTTCAATACCACTACCTGTCTGCCAATTCTTAAGCCAATCAGTGACAGCTTTATCAGGATCTATTTGACTTCTAGGTTTACACCAGTCAAAGCAGGCTACGTCATCGGCCCAGCTTTCTGTTAGAACAAACTGTTCTCTCCACCATGGTGTCAAGACAGTCACTTTGCCATCTACATCGACAACAGCCACTACATGAGAACTTCCAGGAAACATCCCTGTTGCCATCAAAATATTCTCTGGATGCAGAAGAATAAGAGCATCCAGATCATTTTTCTGAAGTGACAATTTAATTTGATTCAATCTTGCTTGATCGGGAGTTACCATACAATAAAGAAACTTCTCAATAATTTAGACTGTCGGGCAAAGTTTCGCTAAAGATCTCATATTTAAGGAAGGCTTTTTCTGTTGCAGGTTAAATTTCTAACCCCACTCAAGTTCAAATATAACAAAGACTAACCTGATAAGCAATTAGGAGACTCGTTCTATTTAAACTGATAAGTCAAGAAAATAGATGGCAAATGTAAATCAAACTACTGAGGACAATATCTTTAGAATTTCCTACAACAGAAATCGTAAAATGGTAAAATTAACCAAGGATTTCTGTAAGAGAAATGATGTTAATATTGGGATTTAAAAAATGACGAAGTGAGGTTCCTGTGAAGATTCTTGTTAGCGGTTCCAGTGGTCTGGTAGGCTCAGCATTGTTGCCAGTTCTCAAAAATGAAGGACATCAAGTGAGTGTCTTGAAACGACATCATTCGTATACAGACCATCACCAAGAACCTTTCATTCAGTGGAATCCTGAAAGTTCAGATCTTGACAGTAACAACTTAAAAGGAATCGAATCTGTGATTCACCTTGCAGGGGAAAACATTGCTGCTAGAAGATGGTCTCCCACACAAAAAGCCAAAATTCGTGACAGTCGAATCAAAGGAACAACCCTATTAAGTGAAACACTAGCTAAAATGGACTCGCCTCCGCACACTCTAGTATCAGCTTCTGCAATTGGCTATTATGGAAATCGAGGTTCGGAGATACTTCAAGAAGAAACTGCCTCTGGTACTGGGTTTTTACCTGATGTTTGTAGAAACTGGGAATCAGCAGCGGTAGTTGCCTCTAAAAGAGGAATACGTGTTGTTTATCTCCGCTTTGGAATAATTCTGTCACCTCATGGTGGAGCTTTGTCCAAAATGTTACTCCCGTTTCGAATGGGAGTTGGGGGGAAAATTGGAACTGGTCAACAGTATATGAGTTGGATTTCTCTAGATGATGCCGTAGGAGCTATTAGCCACGCTCTTAATGAACGAAGTATTCAGGGCGTCGTTAACGTAGTCAGTCCCAATCCAGTCACCAATTTACAATTTACAAAAATTCTAGGAAAAGTACTTTCACGCCCGACTCTATTCCCTATGCCTTCTTTTGCAGCTAGCTTGGCTTTTGGAGAAATGGCTGACGCTTTGTTGTTGGCAAGTAGTCGAGTTAAACCCAGACAACTATTGACAACAGGATTTAAGTTTAAACATCCAGAATTAGAAACAGCCTTGAAGCATCTCTTAGGTAAGTGACATCAATAACTTTCCAAAAAATTAGAATATACAAATCAAAATTATTAATTGTCTTAAATATAAGATCTTTCTTCCTTCCACTTAAATAGCCATTTACAAAACTGTTCTAGCGTAACTTTAAGTTGTTGCGGCTCAACAGCAAACGTTAATACTAGATGGGCAGGTTTTACATCATAAAAATAGCCCGGATGTACCAAAATGCCTAGATCCTTAAGCAAATCAATGCACAGCATTTCTTCATCAATATCAAAGTTTTTGAGATTGATCGTTAAATAAAAACCCCCATTTGGTTTTGAAAACTTCAATACTGAGGATTGGGACAAAACGTCCTCTGCTATAGAACAACAGGTCCTGGTCCATTCACGATTTTTCACCAAATATTCAGAACCTTCTTGAAAAATTCTTGGGACCGCTCGTTGGATGACATCACTGACAGGTAAAAATGTATCTGCAATTAGTTCTAATGTTTTTAAGGATTTTTTTACCAGACTGTTTTGACCGCTAACTAAAATCCAACCTAATTTCAAACTAGGCAAGGCAAACATTTTGGATAAACCATTGAGAGTAAATATTAAAGGTGCATCAGTCAAAAGTGGACGGGGTAAATTATCTAAATCAAAAAGATATTCACTGAAAACTTCATCTGCAATAATTGGTAAATTATGACGGTTTAATATTTCAGCTAAATTGTTCAATTGATTAAAGTTAGTTACTTCTCCAGTGGGGTTATGTGGAGAAATTAAGATAATTGCACCGGTTTTAGTGGTGATCTGACTTTCTAAATAATCAAGATCTATAGCCCAATCTTGGGATTCCCGAAGAAGATAATAGCGTAGATCAACCCCACAAACCTTAGCAATAGTTTCAAATAGGGGATAGGAAGGGCTTGGGCAAAGTATTTCCTGCCCTGGAGTTACAAGTAATTTTAAACAATAAAAATATGAACAACTGGTTCCTGGTGTAATTAAAATCTGATCTGGTGAAACATTGATTTCAAAACCTCGATAGTACTCTGCAACTACTTCACGGGTTAAATATTGGCCTAACGGATCAGGTTTATAGTTTTTGATCTGGCCAATTGACTCTATTAGAATTGATCGTAGATGTTCAGCTGGAAATCCAATTCCTGACTGAAAAAAATCTCCATTAATTAGATCAATAATTGGCTTTTTTTCTGACCTAATCTTTTTATACTCAGAATAAAGATTATTTAACTGTGTTGGTATTTGATT
>CAYWYX010000073.1:0-9848 GCA_964462735.1 uncultured Acidobacteriota bacterium
TACAGGATCCCCCTGCATATGAAACAGCTTCTCTGAAGGTTACCCAATAGGGACTGGGGATTACTACCTCGTCTCCAGGGTCGATTAGAGCACTAATAAGATTAAAAATTGCATGTTTGCCTCCAGAGGTTACTAGAACTTCTTCAGGGGTATAATCAGATTGGAAGTCCTCTCTATGACGGTAAACAATAGCCTCCTTTAACTCACTAATACCATCAGTAGGAGTATACCGAGTAAAGTTCTTGTGAATAGATTGGATAGCAACTTGCTTGATGTTCTCAGGAGTAGGGAAATCAGGCTCACCTGCACCAAGGTCTACTAGATCAATTCCTTGGGACTTTAACTTAGAAGCTGCAGCAAAAACTTCTGCTGTAGAGCTGATAGAGATTCGGGCAACACGCTGTGACAATCTCATTAAAAAATATATCTATTCAAGATATCAACAAGACATATAAACCGTTGAAGAAAATAAAGATCCATATGTCTTGTTTAGAGGTTTTCAAAAGTTGGTTTTAAGAAAAGTTGTATGATTATCTTATAAAAAGTTTTAGGTATGATCGTTGAGAAAGCCTGTAAAAACGAGGTTTCTTTTTTCTAGAGCTTCTGAACAAGTCTTTTACCTAGTTCCTTCTCTACATGAGGTGGGACTAACCCTGAAACTGAACCGCCAAGTTGAAAAATTTCTCTAACCAATCGTGAGCTTAAGTAGCTATAAGCTTCGGCGGGCATCATAAAAACAGTTTCAATCTGAGGTTCCATCCGACGATTCATAAGAGCCATCTGTAATTCGTACTCGTAATCTGAAACTGCTCTAATGCCTCTAATAATTACCTGAGCATTATGCCTTAGTGCATACTCAACAAGTAATCCACCAAATGTGTCAACCCGGACATTGGGAAGATCTTGGTCCACTGAATTCTTAAGCATTGCAAGCCGTTGGTGTGAGTTGAAAAGTGGGGATTTGTCAGCATTTATCAAAATAGCAACGATGACCTTGTCGAAAAGTCGAGAAGCCCGTTTGATTATGTCAAGGTGTCCGTTGGTTAAAGGGTCAAACGAACCAGGATAAATTGCAATTTTTTTCATAGAAGTTTGCTAACTCATTCAGGAAGTTTAAATAAGAGTTACCTTTATCAAATAAGAGTTGAACAAGGTGATCATTTTTAGCTGTGCACTGTAGCTATTAATTTTAGAAATTGTAAGTGTATTTTGAGTGGAACTAATAAAAATGAGATGTTCACAATGGATTATATAGACTCAGTTTACTGTTTCCAGATTTTAATGAACGTAACCTACTTAAGCCACTTAATCGTTCTGGTAAGATCAAACCTTTTGAATGTTCAACTATGACGCAGGCTGAATCGGATAAAATTTCAAAATGATCAAGAAGGCTGAAAACTTTATAATATTCTTTAATAGCTGAGTAAGGCGGATCTATAAAGACTATATCAAACTTCATCTTTCGATGCTTCAACATTTGAAGGGCAAGTTCGACGGGTTTTTTCAACAAGAGGGCTTTCTGTCTATAGTCAGAGGATAACTTGTACAAGTTGTTTTGAATGATGTTAGCTGCAGATTGGTTGGATTCTATGAAAATGACCTTTGAAGCACCTCGGCTTAATGCTTCGATTCCAATATTACCACTTCCAGCAAAACAGTCGAGAAAGTAGCATCCTGTTATTTCTGATTGAATCAAGTTAAAAATAGTTTCTTTTAGTCTGTTTGAGGTTGGGCGAGTGTCAAATCCCTTAAGGGTTTTAAGAACTAGACGTTTGAAATTTCCACCAATCACATTAATCATTCAGTAGCCAGTCCTAGAAAATAAATAGGAAGCCAAGAAGTGAGAGTTCTCAATTGGTATAAACAGTATCTGGAATCAAGATCTAATGAGCTCTGATTTTATCCTACACCAATTAATCCATACCTTTTTTGCCATTTACTATTAAGACAATTGACTAGGTTTCGAAGATTAGACCGATTAGAATTATTATCTACAAAATAAATCGCTTCTTTTCGAGCTTTTAAAAGAATTTTTTGATCACGTAAGAGATTTGACACTCTCAGCGTAGGCAAGCCAGCTTGGCGGGTACCAAAGAACTCACCAGGTCCTCGAATCTCTAAATCCTTCTCTGCAATTTCAAATCCATTAGTAGTTGATTCCAAACAAGAAAGACGTTGATTGGCTTCTGGAGTAACTGTTTTTGAACCCTGCATCAAGAAGCAATAAGATTTATTTTGACCTCGTCCTACTCTTCCTCGGAGTTGATGGAGTTGTGCCAGTCCAAAGCGTTCAGCATGTTCAATGAACATGACAGTTGCATTAGCAACATCTACTCCTACCTCTATCACAGTTGTAGTAACCAAAATACTTATTTCTCCACAGGAAAAACGGTGCATAATTGCATCCTTTTCATGACTTTTCAGACGACCATGAAGCAGCTCTACTTTGAACATTGGAAAGATTTCATTCTTTAAATGTTCAAAAGTGATCGTAGCTGCTTTCAGATCAAGTTTTTCTGACTCTTCGATCAACGGACAAAGAAAATAAACTTGGTGACCTTTTTGGACTTGTTCTGCTATAAACTTATAAGTATATGTACGCTCTGTTTCTTCTAAGAGACGGGTTTTTATAGGTGTGCGATTGGGTGGCATTTCATCGATCACAGAAACGTCTAAATCACCATAAAGTGTCATGGAAAGAGTTCTAGGAATTGGTGTAGCTGTCATCACAAGAGTGTCGGGATAAGTGCCCTTTCTCATCAAATTGAAACGTTGTAGAACTCCAAATCGATGTTGTTCATCAATTATAACCAGTCCGAGGTTTTTAAATTCAACATCCGATTGAAGTAGAGCATGTGTTCCAATAAGGAGTTGAATCTGACCTCTCCTTAGTTGTTCCAATAAAGAGACTCGTTCTTTTTTTCGTAAACCACTTTTAAGTAGAGCAATTTGATAATTAATTTTAGTATAAAGTTGGTTAGCATAAAAAAAATGTTGTTCTGCTAAAATTTCCGTTGGTGCCATTAGTCCTACTTGATAACCATTCTCAACGGCTATGGCAATAGCTTCCATTGCGACTATAGTTTTTCCACATCCCACATCTCCCTGAAGCAAACGGTTCATAGGAATATTCTGCCTCATGTCACTGACCAATTCACCGAAAGCTTTCTTTTGGGAACTAGTGGGATGAAAAGGAAGAATTTTTTTTATAGCTTCTCGGATATTTAAACCTATAGCAAAAGGAATTCCAGGAACAGTCCTATGTTGTTGGCGCTTCCACCTCACACCAACTTCTAGCAGGAAGAGTTCTTCAAAAATCAGTCTTTGTAATGGTGGGGTTTCTTTTTTGACTAGTTCCTCCAAACAAGTTGTTTTAGAAGGGAAATGGGACTCGTTCAGAGCCGACTTCCTATCAATCAAATTATGGTGGATTAAAACTTCAGTTGGCAAAATTTCTGGTAATTGTTGTAACTCTAATAAACACCTGTGAATTGCTCGACGGATGATTCTGCTACTGCAACTCTTAATAGCTTCATATACTGGAACAATTCTGCCCATCTCTATAGAATCCCTTGGGTTTATTTTTTGACCTAGGATTTCAAACTCTGGATTAATTGCTTGAAGATTACCAGTTCCATAAGGGTCAACTTCAAATTTGCCATGGAATATTACAATTTGGCCTTTTCGGAAAATATTTCGGTGCTCTAGATATTCTGAATGAAACCATTTGCAGCGCACCATAGCAGTTTCATCACGACCTGCTAACTCAAAGATCCTTAAGCGGTTTCTTGCTGTTATGTTTAGTCCAGCAGTCATAACTTCAACTAAAATTGAAGTCTTTTCTCCTGGCTGAAGATCTTTTACATTGCGGAAATGTGTACGATCCTCATAACGGTAGGGTAGGTAATATAGAAGATCCTCAACGGTCAAGATGTTTTTGAGTGCTAATTCCTGAGCTCTGCGGGGGCCTATACCCTTAACGAATTGAACTGGTGTTTGAAGATCCAACATATAGTTATGGAAGCGACAAATCTTTTTGCGATAGGCTAATGGTATTTGGCAAACAAAATTAGTGAACCAGTTTCTTGGTTATCAATTTATAACTTTTTAAGGCTTTAATTAGAATTTAAAGTTTAACAATTTTTTGTCCTACAATACTTAAGTCTTTTGAATCCAAACCAGAAAACTTTTGATGAAAGGACCGAGGTTCCCATCCAAAACGCCGTCTGCATTGCCTATTTCAAATTTGGTGCGGTGATCTTTAACAATCCGGTAGGGATGCAACACATAAGATCTAATCTGACTCCCCCAAGCAATATCTAATTTATTTGCTTCGATTATTCTATTTTCAGCTCTCTTCTTTTCTATTTCTGCTTCATATAATCGAGAACGAAGGATTTTCATAGCCATAGATTTATTTTTATGTTGCGAGCGTTCATTTTGACATTGGACAACAATTCCCGTGGGGATGTGTGTAATTCTAACTGCCGAGTCTGTGGTGTTAACGTGTTGTCCGCCAGCACCAGTAGATCGATAGGTATCAATTCGAAGGTCTTTTTCTTCAATAGTGATTTTAAATGTGTCATCTATCTCAGGATAGACAAAAACTGAAGAAAAAGAAGTATGTCGGCGCTTGTTGGCATCGAATGGAGAAATTCTTACTAGGCGATGAACTCCAATTTCTGAGAATAGAAGGCCGTAGACATTAAGACCCTTAATTATAGCAGTTACTGATTTAATTCCAGCTTCATCACCAGCCTGGAAATCAACTAGGGTATAGTTAAACCCTTGTTTTTCAGCCCAACGTAGGTACATGCGAAGTAACATCTGCGCCCAATCTTGTGATTCTGTACCACCTGCCCCAGGGTGAATTGTTAAAAATGCATTTGCTTGAGCGTTTTCTCCACTGAGAAGGGTTTGAGTTTCAATGTCTTGCAAGAAATTCTCGAGATTATTCAGCTCAACCTCAAGATCCTTAGAGATCTCTTCGCCCTCAGATCCTAACTCAAAGTATGCTTCTATATCATCAATGGATTTGGTTAGGCGGTCATCTATATATATAGTCTGTTCTAGGGTTTTTCTTTTTTGGAGAGCTTGTTGTGATTCATTTTGGTTCTCCCAAAAACTAGGAGAGGCAATTTTTTTTTCTAGTTGCTCAAGTTCATTTTTCTTGTGTTCATAGTCAAAGATAACTCCGTACATCTTTAATTCTATTTTTCAATGATTGAAAGCTTCGTGTGAGTTCATCTAATGACATTGTTGCCTCTAAATTCTCAGTAATATAAAGTAGCGTTACAAGTTTTACATAAAGGATAATTCATCTTAACATAGAGGGAGAGGGATTCAGATAATTACAGTTGATTTATTGTTTGACTAAAAACATTCGATGACTCAATAGTTGAAGTGAAGCTACTTCCAGACAAATCTAGTTTCATAGGGAAAATTTAATAAATGAATTTTTAATTAATATATTTTGTTTTTCATGGATGATCAATTTATCTGTTCAGAGCCAGATTGAGTAAAATTGAGAGAACTTTAATCATAATAATTAAGTCCAGCTTTTAAACCGGTATGCTATTTGACTTGACAGAGGTTGGTAGAAGCCGTTATAAATTGGTCCACTTGTTTGAGGGGTCAGTAATTTTAAGAACGTAAAAGGGAAACTTGATGGCCAATCATAAATCAGCAGAAAAAAGAGCACGGCAGAGTGAGCGGAAACGAATTGCCAAAAAAAGTAAATTAAATAGATTGCGAACTCAATTAAAAAAAATGAATAGTGTTATTGAAGAAAAGAATACTGTTGAAATTAAACGATTATTGCCCTCTACGCTGTCTCTGATTGATCAGTCGTGTCACGGTAATATCCTCCATAGAAATACTGCTTCGCGCAAGAAATCCCGTCTGATGGCTAAAGTAAATAGCGTTAGTCCAGTTGAAACATCAGCTTCCTAATGTAAAGCTAACCGAGATTTTCCTTTAGAATTGCAGCTAAATAATACAATTAATGTGTTGTGATCAGATAGCTTCTAGTGGTGTATACTAATTCTATGGCTATTACAATTGAAGTTATTCCAAGAGGGCCAGAATAGAATAATGCCAAAAAAAAATATTTTTGATCCCTATCAGCTTCGACCGGAAAACATAGAAGATTCACCTTCGACTTATTGGGGGATTTTTCGACGTATTGGGCCAGGTTTGATTCTTGCTAGCTCTATTGTAGGTTCGGGTGAACTAATTGCTACAACAGTCCTGGGAGCAGAAAATGGATATACGCTCCTTTGGTTAATCATCCTCAGCTGTTTCATCAAAATTATTGTTCAGAATGAGCTTGGACGCTATGCCATTGCAACTGGTGAAACAACTCTTGAAGCTTTTAATCGAATACCTGGTCCTCGCCTAGGGGTTTCTTGGCTTGTATGGGCTTGGTTTTTGATGGTCATGTTTACTTTGATGCAGATTGGTGCAATGCTTGGAGGAATTTCTGAAATACTCAATGGATTAATGCCTTCAGTTTCAATTGTCAGCTGGGTCTGGATTATCAACTTTCTCACAGTTGTCCTCTTAATCACCGGTCGTTACTGGGTGGTTGAGCGTGTATCAATGGGGTTAGTTATTAGTTTTACAGTTCTAACAGTTAGCTCTGCATTTGTGATGCTTAAACAACCACAATTTTTTTCATGGTCAGAGGTTTTAAGTGGACTATCTTTCCACCCTCCGGTGGGCGGTTTAATAACAGCTGTTGCGGCTTTTGGCATTACTGGTGTGGGTGCTAGTGAACTAATAGTGTATCCATACTGGTGTATTGAGAAAGGCTATGCACGCTTTAGTGGCCCTAGAGATGAAACTCTAGCTTGGAAGCTAAGAGCCTCGGGTTGGGTTCGAGTAATGGGCGTAGATGTGGTTAATTCTATGGTTATTTATACATTTGCTACAATTGCCTTTTATTTTTTAGGAGCAGGAATTCTCCATGAGCAAGGTCTAACGCCTAAAGGCTCTGATATGATAAGAGTTTTATCTAACATGTTTACACAAACTCTGGGCACATGGTCTTTGCCATTATTTCTTGGGGGAGCCTTTGCTGTGCTGTACTCTACTATTTTTGCAGGGACAGCAGCAAACTGTCGAGTTTTTGCAGATTTTACAGGGATGTTAAAGCTTTACAATAAGAGTGACTATGCAAAACGACTATTTGTTACCCGAATCTTTGTAGTGATATTAATGTTTGTGCCATCACTATATTTTATGTTTTTGCAGGCTCCTGTGCTGATGGTCCTGATTGGTGGAGCTGCTCAGGCGATTATGTTGCCGATAATTGGGTTTGCAACTCTGTATTTGCATTATTGGCATATGCCTAAGCAAATTTTACCGAAGCACTGGATTACTGTAGGTCTCTGGATTTCCTCTATTATAATGGCTTTTATGATGGGCTATTCATTTGTTCAGCGGGTGTTTGGATAATATAGCAATCAGAGCATCGGCAGGACTTACAATAACTGCTATTTGGTTCCTGCAGATATATTTTGTGTAGATTCAATTAAAAGAGAATTATTTCTGTATTCTTGGACAGAAAAGCTAACGATATTTCACGTAAGACTAGGGACTGTTTGTGGCCCTTCTGGAAGTACAGCAATCCGACAGCTCTTGCCATATTTTTTTTGTAGTTGTGTGATTAATTCTGGAATATTACGAACAGGTTTCAAATGGGCTTTATAAACAGAATCTTCAGGTAAGGTGGAATAAAGATAGACTTCGGATTGGATTAGAATTTTTGCGAGGATTTGGACCTGCCATTGGTCTTGAATTGGTTTTCTTTGGCCAACTATTTTTCTGAGAAGTGCTGATGGAGATTGTTCTGAAGAAAGTAAGGCCCCAAAATTACCTTCATCCGGAATTCCATCTGAACATTCTGATGCCATGATTATAGTTCCTCCAGGCTTAACGATTCGAGAGGCAGCAGACATTCCTTTAACAGCTTGATAAAGATTTAAGTCCAACGGAAATCCAGAATTAGTTGTAATGGCCACATCATAAGGCTCTGCTACTGTCTGCATTACTGATTTTTTGACAAATTGGCATCCTTTATAATGAGCTTCTTTACAATCACCTGCAAAAATACCAGTTATTTCTTTTAATTTGTTGAGTGTGACATTAAGAATAAAATCAGGTTTAACTAAATTAGCGATTTCTGACATTTCTTGGTGGATGGGGTTTTTCTCAGTCTCTCCCCAGGTTGAATGAGGATGATCTATCATTTTAGCAGAATGGTTATTTAAAATGCTCTCAAAAGCTCCAACTCCTAAAAGGACTGCTTTAGGTCCTCCTGAGAAACCAGCAAAAAGATGAGGTTCAATAAATCCTGTCAAAATCTTGAGCTTTGCTTGAACAAAATCTTTATTTACCCAGACCTCATTCCCAAATTTACTAAGCCCTAACCGAACCATACTCGACCGATTTCGGGGTTGATGCTGGACTATTCTGTAGTTCTGGACAACCTTTTCCCCAAGCATCTCATTTAGTTCAGCTTCAGTATTTGGGCGGTGAGTTCCTACCGCATTTATTAGGGTAATCTGTTTTTTAGGAATGTGGTTTAGTTGAGACAAAAGAATTGGGAGGACCGTTCTGCTTGGCATTGCTCGAGTACGGTCAGGAAAAATGACTGCAACAGAGGCATCTGAATCAGCAATTTGTCTAAGAGGTGGACTTGCAATAGGATTTTGAAGAGCTTGAAGAATGGCAGAGTCCTCATCCTTTAAACCTTCAACAAAACTTGGTTCAATAACATCGACATTGTTGGCAGGAAGATCAACTATTAAGCCATTCTTTCCATAGGCTAGCTTTACTTTCATTTAAACTCCAGGAATTCAGAAAAAAGGTAAAATAAATAAGAGTTCAGTGGAGAGAATTATTTAACAAGATATTGACGTAATTCGAAG
Organism: uncultured Acidobacteriota bacterium; assembly: GCA_964462735.1. Lineage (GTDB taxonomy): Bacteria > Acidobacteriota > Terriglobia > Versatilivoradales > Versatilivoraceae > JAKUNG01. The sequence continues at coordinate 8,934 of CAYWYX010000073.1, forward strand.
CTTAGTATACTTTTATTTTTGATAATTAGCCTTAATTTCTTTTTTAAGTTGTCACGATGTTCAGAGTTAAGATAAGGTTAATTCCACGATGAAAGAAACTGATTTTTTTAACGAGAAAGATGTTGAAAAACCAGCTGCTCTCACTTGTTTGTTTTGCGGCCAGAGGGCTAGTTATAACATACGGTGGCGTCAGCGGATAAAAAAAGAAGGTTTGCCCTCGAGTGCTTCCCGAGAAGATTTACAAAGATTTAAAAAAGCTCAATCCTATCTAATTCGTGTCGATGATAAAGTTTCTTGTAAGAATATTCGTTGCCGTAAGCGGTTTGAAATATCAGGTCTCCAGACAGTAGCTTTTTTGTCTTAGGAATAGAATGAGGTGAACGGCAAAGAAGAAGGGTCAGTATTTCAGATAAAAACCCGGTCTGTTTACTAGAAAAGTACTAAAGAGATCTAGATTAATCAGGATTAGAAGGATTTTTATGGTATTTTTAAAATAATTTTTCCAAACTGGTGGACCTGTTCCATCCTAAGATGGGCATCTGAAGCCTTTTCCAATGTATAACTTTCGTCAATAGGTGGCTTCAAATTGTTGTCAGTGTAGAGTTTTAGAAAAGCTGTTAACTCAGTTGGGCTAGCCATAGTTGAGCCTAAAATTGAGACTTGTTTCCAAAACAATCTCCTTATTTCAAGTTCTTTTGTTGGTCCTAAGGTTGCTCCATAGGAGACGATTCTTCCTCCTGGCGCAATTAACTCTAAAGCTTTTTGAAGAATATGGCCACCAGTTCCGTCAATTATTACATCCAATGATTTGCCATTCAAAAGATGTCGGAGCTTTTGATCCCAATCACTTTCTAGGTAGTTAACTCCTCCTGAAGCACCCATATTACAGGCATTTTTGATCTTTTTTTCACTACT
>CAYWYX010000073.1:9948-11772 GCA_964462735.1 uncultured Acidobacteriota bacterium
TTTTAGATAATTTTAGCAGTTGAGGAAAATACTACCCTGAATTTTTAATGACAGAAGCGGTTACATTAACACGTTATATTTCTTTAATTCAAGGTCAACAGATTTTAGTTTCTTCTAGTTTTGTTAGAACTGTATCCTTGTTTTTGATGACTCTGTTCTGTTTATTATTGGTTTAATTAAATATAATAAGTCCATTGTAAGGTCTTTCGTTGGCGCTCAGTTATTTAAAAATTAAATCTATGAAGCTAATAAACAATCAGGATAAAAAACGACGAGGGCGTTCGTTACGAGGAGTTATTATTGAAGGACTGTTATTAATTGGATTATGGCTTCATTTGAGTGGGCACTATGACTTGTTTCATATTACTATAGGTATAGTATCTGTGGGACTAGTAATGTTTATTAATGCTCCATTAAAGAATATTAAATTTTTTAAGGATGACTATTCTCCGTGGAATGATCTACAAATTAAAGGCTTGATTGGTTACCTTACTTGGTTGCTTGGAGAAATTATTGCAAGTGGTTTCCAGGTAGCCTATTTAGTTTTACATCCAAAAATGCCAATAAATCCTCACTTGATCAAATTCCAGGTAAAGATGCCTAATTTGGCTGCAAAAATCATCTTGGGTAATTCGATTACACTAACTCCGGGTACAGTAACAGTTGAACTTAGTGAGGATAAATTTCTAGTCCATGCGCTTACCCCACAATCAGCCAAAAACTTAATTAATGGGAAAATGGCTATCAAGGTAGCAAGGATTTTTGATCGCTCAGTCAGTGAAGTTATTAGAGACGTTACAATATTCCAAATTAATGAGGTCTCTTAAATGGAGAACTTCTATCTTTTTATTGCAATTACTCTAATTATCATTGTTTTAGTTCCGTTTTACCGAGTGTTAGTGGGGCCTACCATTTTTGACCGGTTGTTAAGTGTAGGCGCCATTGGAACTAAGACGATAGTACTCATCTGTGTAGTTGGTGTAATTTTTAGGCGGATTGAATTGTTTGTGGATATCATTCTCACTTATGCCGTTCTTAATTTTATCGCTTTGGTTGTCATTGCTAGATATTTTCAAAATCGTGAGAGTATGAATGAGTAACTTAATCAATGTATTGAGTATTATAATGATTTGCTTCGGTGTTTTTATGATGCTGATTGGTAGCATTGGGATAGTTCGGTTGCCTGATTTTTTTTGTCGAATCCACGCTACTACAAAGATTGATACTGTAGGAATTTTGTTTTGTTTGGGAGGTTTTTCTATTCATGAAGGAATTACTCTTACTAGCCTGAAACTCCTTACCGCCATAGTTTTTATAGGACTTTCTTATCCTGTTGGTTCGCATGTTTTAATGAATGTAGCAGCTCGCCACAGATTTGGAAGTGAATTGATAACTTCTCAAAAATCTCAAAAGAAGGATGTCTTGTAATGTTCTCAGTGTTGGGGACGGTCTTAGGTTTGATATTGATTATAACAGCTCTAATTTCCCTTCAAGTGAGGAATTTAATTGCTGCAGTGGTAACATTGACTGTTTTTAGTTCCATTCTCGCCCTAATTTATCTTTTATTAGGTGCTATTGATGTTGCTCTTACAGAGGCTGTGGTGGGTGCAGGAATTACTGGTGTGTTATTTATTATAGCAATACTCCGCACCTCCGATAGGAGTACTGATTGAAAAAAACACCTCTAATTGTATTGATTTTCTTTGCTGTGGCACTTATATATTCCACTTCCTGGTTACCTAATTTGGGAGACCCCCAGTCTTTGCATCACAGGGAACATAGTCCTATAGGTTCTCAAGTAGCAGCAGATTACTACATTAAATT
>CAYWYX010000074.1:0-6875 GCA_964462735.1 uncultured Acidobacteriota bacterium
CCATCACCTTTGATTTAAAAAATATAAAAAATATTTTGAGCCCTTGACCACCTTTATTGTTTTCACTGAGTCCCCGTAGTAAAATCTCTGAAATCCCATTCACAAACCAAAAGAGGACACTATGAAAGTTGATCTGTATACCAAGATAGTCTTAACTGCTATTGCTATTGGCTTGTTCTCGAATGTTGCTGATGATTCTAAATTATCTGTTGTAAGAGATGCTACAGCAGACGTTGCTGGGATGGATTGGAGAGAACTAACTAGAGATTTTCAGTTTAGATATGCAGTAGAACATATTATAAAGTCTCCCTCTACTAGTTACTATTGGGAAACTATCCTAAAAAGAAAACTCAAAAAAACAGGGCGCCGAAGCAACATCAGAGATGCAGTGGAAGATATCATAGAAGGTTGTTACGCAACCGAGGATGGAGACATCTTTTGTGAGAAGGTCGTTTTAAAAAAAAGAAGATAAAATATATTTTCAGGTCATAACCACCTTTTCAAAACCAGATCAATTTTTGTTGAGGGAGTTATATACGATGGAAGAAGGGCAGAAGGGGGGTACACCCAACTAAAAAGACGTGGGGTCAGTTGAAAAGGTAGATAGACGCATTTTCCTGCGGTCTCCTGCAGACAACAAGGTTAGGTGAGTCCCCGTAAAACCCTTGACTGGTGGGAGTCTGTGCACTCCCCCGCTTCTCAGGGGCAAGCTAAGCTAAAGGGGAGCACTTAGACAAATATTCTTAAAACAGAAACACAATCCAATTTATTCCAAATAATAAATAATTATTAAGATCTAAATAGTTTTTTAAAACTTTAATTTGACAACCTTTTGAGCAAATTATGCGTAATACATTCAACAGCTTTGTCATGCCCTCGAAGCCCGTTAGTCCACTCCGTACAGCCCGTTGTAAATACTGTGCCTCCGCGTTCATACAACCCCATTACCGCCGCCCCAGATTCATAGGTAGGTATTTGGGAATTCTCACCATATAATGCTTCGTTAGCCAGCTGAACTGAATCATCTGCTTCAGAAAGCGCTGCTGGTGCCGTTGCAAGAATTTCAAAATTCTTAGGGGTCCCGTCAAAACCCGTAGGAATTGGCAATCCTTTTTCTATTTTAAAATCACAACCATCACATTCATAACCCACAACTCGGTGTTTACCACCCAACTGATCTCCCTGCCTTAAACCCGTTCCCTCAAATATCCAGTGATCTGACCGGTGAACCTTGTAGCTGCCATCAGCATCACGATATTGATCAAAAAAATCGTAGTATCCCCCTCGAGAAAAACTGACTCCTGTTAAATAGTTTTCTGGGCGATTGACCAAGTGGTGACACCAAAGGGTCGTTAAAAGATTCGAATTACTAGATCCATAATACGGATCTCTCTTGGGATCTTTCCAACAAACTAAAGCACGACCATTATCTTCACTCCGAACCTGCCACCAAAGATTATTTCCACTGAAAAAAATTAAGTTGCCTCCCTGCTCCACATAATTCTCAATATGGTCACGCATGGGTGCTGACCAATACTCATCATGTCCCACACTCAAAACCAATTTGTAGTGTTTTAAGATTTCTGGATTAAATTCAAGGTCAGTGTTGACCGCATAATCAATCTCATAGCCTTCTTGTTCAGCCCAAAAAACAAAGGGATGCTCCCAGTTACGCCACCCACTCTCCCAAGAAGTAAAACCGTCATAGACCTTAATTATCTTGTTTTCCAACTTAAGGACATATGTGGTACCTGGTATTACCAAATACCAACGGGAACCTAACTGTGAAATTTGGATAAAACTATGGGGAGAAACATTAATACCCACTTTAAGGAAATTATCGCGTAAAGCATCAGAAATCACCCTTTGATTAAGGGTTTCAGAAAAGTTGCCATCTATTATGAACAGATAAATCCCATCCTCAAGAAAGCCAGCATAAGGGCGATCAAATGAAACTCGATGGGTAGGCCCGTCAGGTCCGCTATAAAGTGTATATCCTCCCCAACTATTATATGCATTGTCTGTATTAGTGGTTCGTTGAAGAAGGATTTTAGCCTTTTTGCCAGGGTGAGCAGCACGAACTATAAAGGCAATTTCACCGGTTATAGTTTGGTTACTTCCTTCTCCCTTAAGCATTACATTGTAATAACCCGAACTCCACTGGGAAGAAACACTTACCCTACAGGCAGGCGGCCAATCACAGCCATAGCTTGATGCTTGAACAGGTATAGGATGGGCGACACCTCCTGTTAGGCCTTTCTTTTCCCACACTATTTCACGAGACATTCCTACCCTTCCAATCTCGATACTGTACTTCGACATGTTGGTTGAAACATGAAGAGTGATATCTCCTCCTGCAGGAACACTTAACTGATCTGCATAGCCTTCAATAAATAATCGCTCTGTCATTTCCACCGTTTTCCTTACAGTTATATAACCAAAGCATGCTACGCACCTGCTAGAAATGGAGTCCGTTGAAATCCCATCAGCAGTTCAGGACCATCTTCACTGATATAACAAACATCACCCAAAGGAACTACCATTTTCCCGGTATTGGGCATGCCAAATACCGCATGCATAACTGCAGTCATTCCAGATGCCAGAGGCATTTCATTAGTATCATCAAAGGGCACCGGTTGTTCACTGTAATCCATACCGATGCCATGCCCAATCCGTCCTCCTAAAAGTTCCAATCCATGAGGCGCAACGTGTTCACGAATGACTTGCCCAAGCTTGGCAATCGGCAATCCTGGCTTCATAATGTCCAGGGCCTTATCATGGGCTTCTCTAGTTACTGAACATAATTTATTCAGATCATCACAAGGTCGTCCTAAAGTTCCAGTTCTTTGCCCATGACACCAGTATCCTTTATAAACTACATATGAACAACTAGCCATTAAATCACCGTTATTGAGGACTCTTTCGTGAGGTTTAATGTCTAACCGGGTATTGTTCCAATCGGGAGGAGGCCCCGAAGCCATCCAATACTTTGCGTGATCTGCACCTTCTTTTCTTACTACTTGCTCCATCTCAGCAATGATCTCAATGCCTTTCATTCCAGGTTTAGCGAATTCGATCATTTTCTGATATCCCATGTCACTCAGTTCAGCAGCACGTCGCATGATTTCAACTTCAGCAACACTTTTTTGAGAGCGGAGTCTAGCTATCACATCATCAGCTTGCTTAAGCCGGCTTCCTAACTGCTGAGCAAGATTCTTATAAAAAGGATGTGGCATGGTATTGATTCCGACTACACCAATGTCCTCTTGAGAAAGTCCATTTTCTTCAAGAATAGCCAACGCTTGACCAGCAAAATCATTGGGTCCTTGGTCTGGGGAGTTTGATCGGTGTCCTGCAACAGCATTAGGATCTACAGCATCCACAAGTCGCATATCTTCAATTGGTGATACTTCTGCCGCCTGTTCAAACATAAATTGCATGCCAGAAGCTAAGAGAACTGGTGCTCCTTCACGGGGAACTACCACAACAGTTTCTACAATTCGGTCATCATTAGCCCAGCCAGATAAGTAGGACACATGACCAGTTTGTGCCCATTTATGCTCACGAGCTGGTGAGTAAACCATTAAGGCTCCTAAATGGTGATCTTCCAGAAAATTTCTAACCTGTTGATAACGATCTTCAAACTCCTTCCTAGAAATCAACTGTTCTTTCATTAATAACCTCCTATTTAAAATGACGACGATCTGGAAGAAAGTATCGTTACACTATCTTCAGAGAAATTTAACTGCTTTTAAAGCCGAAAAAGGAGAATTAATAACCTCAGTCTTTTGATGAGACTTTTACCAGAAGACTTTCAGCATTAAGAAATTAAATCCTTAAGGGACTGGTGTGGCAACGAAAGAGATCTGGCCATCGGTTCACATGTTACATGGCCTCGAAATAAATTCACACCCAGAGCTAAAGCCTTATCTTGAGTTAGGGCCTTGTCAAGACCCATATTAGCTATTTTGGTTGCATAATCTATAGTTGTATTGGTAAGAGAAAAGGTAGAAGTTTGGGCTACTGCCCCCGGCATATTTGTAACCCCGTAATGAACAACCCCATGCTTTACAAATGTAGGGTTATCATGGTTCGTTGGTTCCATTGTCTCAATACAACCTCCTTGATCAACTGCAACGTCCACAATCACCGAACCGTCTTCCATCTGAGCTACAATATCTTCCTGAACTAATTGAGGAGCTCTAGCTCCTGGAATTAGAACTGCACCTATAACAAGATCCGCCTTACTGACTGACTGACGAATAGTTTCTGAATCCGAGTACAAAGTATTTACCCGTCCAGGAAAAATATCATCAACGGAGTTTAAAGTGTGTAGGTTAATATCTAAAATATCAACTTCAGCCCCTAGACCTACTGCCATTTTACAGGCATTAATACCCACTACACCTGCTCCAATAATTGTTACCCTTCCACGTCTTACACCTGGAACTCCTGCCAGCAGAATCCCTTTTCCACCATTCTCTTTTTCCAGAGTCCCAGCCCCAACTTGAATCGACATTCTACCTGCTACTTCACTCATTGGTCTCAATAATGGTAGGGACCCATCCGGTTGTTGAATAGTCTCATAGGCCACAGCAACACATTGGGACTCAAGAAGTCTCTGAGTTAGTTTAGGATTAGCTGCTAAATGCAAATAGGCATAGATAATTTGATTTTCTTGAATTAATTCTATTTCGGACTCATCCGGTTCCTTAACCTTAACAATTAGTTTGGAACGCCCATAAATTTCCTCAGCACTGGCAACAATCTGAGCTCCAGCTTGATAATACGATTGATCATTTAATCCACTTCCTATACCGGCACCTTGTTGAACAAGGACCTGGTGTCCACTTTCAACTAGTTTTACAACACCAGCTGGTACAACTCCAACTCGATACTCTCTAACCTTCACTTCTTTTGGAATTCCTATAATCAAGGAAACATCCTTTCAAAAATTTATTTTAAAGCCTAAAACACTTCTAAAGAGAAATCATTTTGATTCTATACCTCTGTCCAAATGTTTCTTTTCAATTTTCCTCTAAATATAAGTCCCTGTGCAATGGCCCTGACATCTTTAACGTCTTCCCCCTTTTATAGAGTATACATTTTATTTTCTCATACCCTTTATTTATTGCAAGAGTGCCAATGAAACACCAATATTGAGTCGGTCTTGCTGACAAATAATTTCTAATATAAACTACTTAATTCAGTAGCTGTTCTATGAATAAAGGAATCTGCTAATGTTATTTTCTTATTTTTTTAATAGTGATACTTTCATTAAGCCACTTAAGGAAAATCCATGAACAAAAGTATTGATGTAACTGAAGTTTGGAAGCATCAAGGGTACCTGACTGATCTAAATATTTTCTCTTCCCGTGAAATCCAAAAATACAGGGAACTTTTTGATGAAATGGAAAAAAATGAAGGCCAAGAAACCGCTGAAACTGGATTCCACAATCGACATTTTGAAAGTGAATTTATTTGGAGGTTATCAACTTCTCCAATAATATTGAGTCACGTTCAGTCACTGATCGGTTCTAATGTACTTTTACTGGGAACACATTTTTTCTGTAAATATCCCTCAGATTTACGAGGTGAAAAATTCATAGCCTGGCATCAAGATGTAACTTATTGGGGACTTGAGCCCCCGCTAGCAATTACGGCATGGCTAGCCATTGATGATGTTGATCGGGAAAATGGTTGCATGCGTGTAATCCCAAAATCTCATAAACAGGGTATCCTTCAACACGGCAAATCGGACATTAAGGGAAATCTCTTAAGTATTAATCAGGAAGTCTCCCCAAATAGTTTCAGCGGGCAACAACCCGTCGATCTGACTCTCAAGGCAGGGCAAATGTCAATTCACCATGGATTACTTATCCATGGAAGTAACCCTAACGCTTCTAATCGACGCCGCTGTGGTTTAGCTATAAGGTTCATACCTTCAAAAGTTAGGCAAATTAAACGGAACTCGCTCGGAAAGTTTTATAAAGCTATACTCATAAGTGGTGAGGATCATTATCATCACTTTCCCCAGCAGCAGGTTCCATTTTTGAAATAATGGAGCTGCGGTTAAAGGACTAAGTCATTTTCTTCATTGAGAATTAAAAGGAGTTCAATTAGTAACATTTAACTAAGAAAAAGTAAGACTACTGCTCTTAAACTTATTTTGCAGAAAGTTTCTCTTAACTCACCACTGTTAAAAAGCATGATTGAACTATTTATTGCCAATAGCCTCTTTCAAACACTTTTATGTCAATAAAACATAAAACTGCAAAAAAAGATTCCAGTTTAAAGAATGACTCGATTGTTATTCTCTTCAAGGGAGGACGTTTGCCTTCCTGGCATCGTTTGTCAGATCGAGAAAGAAAAAATTATTCTCAAAAACACGTTAACCTGATGCTTTCAGTAAGCCAGAAATACTCTCTCCTCCATATGGAAGGGTTTGTTTTACTAAGCCCTCAAATCCATTGGGAACGTTTCTGGACTATTGAATTCCCTTCCCTCGAAGGTGCTGAAGCATGGATCAAAGCAGAAATGGAACCGCCCTATGGCCGCTATGGATTTTACGAATACTATCTCTCAAGACGGAATCCTACAAAAACATTCAATAATTTCGTTGTCCAACCAGAGGGGTTGTTATCCACCGAACCTCCACTTGATCCACACCAAATTCCTCATCTGAAGGCAGACTATAACTCCACACTCATTTTAAATTTTCGACGGTGGCTGCCTGGTGCTGATGAAATTTCGTCAAAACTACGGGGTGACAAGAAGCATCAACTACTGCTCCAGTCAATTGCGCAACAGCACAATCTAATTCGTCTTGAAAAATTTCAATTGATTGCACCTCAATCAAACTTCCATGAAGTAAA
>CAYWYX010000074.1:6975-11742 GCA_964462735.1 uncultured Acidobacteriota bacterium
ACTTTAGGCATATTATCTGGTTTATTCCCTCCACCAAAGTTCCAAATTCGAGTGTTTCTATCACCCATAAGTTTCTGCACATTTAAAGGAACTTTTGCCAGCTCTTCCGAATCCCATTTTTCTATTTCTTCGGATGGTCCTGCCCACGATGGTCGGTAGGCCAGTGCCAGCATTTCTCGGGAATAATTACCGACATTGGGATGATTGCCATGGAACACGTTCTGATTAATTAGGACAGCAGATCCGGCTTTGCATGGAACCATTACTTGCTCAGGATGTTCCTCATAACGAAGATATGGATTGCCATCATGGTGAAAACTAAGATGTGAGCGGGGAACTACCTTGAAAGGTGACACCTCGGGAGTTAAATCTTCCAAGTAATAGAGAACTCGGACCAATCGAGGACAGCTCATGTTATAACCAAAGATTTCAGAACCCCAAGGTTGACCATCACAATGCAAACTAATTCCAGGATGACCTGGTTCAGACCGATCATATCCATAGCTCATCAGAATAATCTGATCACCAAACAAAACTTGAAGAAATGATATGGTTGGAGGATGGGCAATAAGATTTGTTATTTGACCACCCCAAAATTGAACACCCGACCTACCCTGCTGCTTATCACTATAATCACGACCAACAGTTTCAAGTTTTTTGGTTTCAGATTTTAATTTCTCTATATGTTTCTCATCCAAGAGATCCGGTATTACTAGGTAACCCTCAACTTCTAGATGCTTTATTCTCTCTCCTACGGTCAAACTAGCCCAATCTTTGTCTATGATCTTATTCGTTTCTACCTCCATACCATTTAACTCCCTTTTTAATGATTATGTAATAGTCTCAAAAATTTTTTAATGAAAATCGCCCTTCATTTGAAATATTATTCGCTGCTGCTCTTTGCCGTCAAGCAAGTTATATCTGATCAAACCTAATTTGAATGAAAACAATCAAACATACTTACTAAATAACCAGCAGAACTTTGTATAAACTGCCTAAAGGTTTTTGGATTACAAGATTCTAATCTAGAAAGTACTTTTTTTATGTAATTGAATCTTTCTTAAGATATAGGTCCTCGACAATTACATTTAGTTTAGAGATAATCGCAGGAAAATTTCTTCTTAAGAAGAAATTTTTATTGAATTTTAATAATTACCCCAATTAAATCATTTCCTGCACTGCAATGAACTCTTTGACCTTTCAACCTTTGGTTCCAGTCTTTGATGCTAATATCGGTGTTGGCCATCGTCACGACCGCATTGCACCTTTCACTAATTCGTCCCAGCTTCTGGAAGAAATGAGTCGGCATGGAGTTGCTAGGGCTTTGGTTTACCATGTACAAGGAGAGACTAGAGGAGTCTTAAATGCCAACGAAACTTTATTTTCATGGGTTGAAAACCAACCATCACTCCACCCCCAATGGATGATCACCCCAAGTATTGATTGTCTAAAGCAGTTAGAACAGTTGCACTCAGAGAACCAAGTTTCCTGTGTTCGTCTCAGTAATACTATAGAATGTAAACTTCCTTTTGTAGAGTGGCTGTACAATGACCTCCTAGTTTGGCTATCTGAAAAAAAGATTCCCCTTTGGATATCTTTAGCCGACACCTCACCCCTAGAGATTATGGAAACTTTGTCCCACTTTCCTAATCTAGTCAGCGTCCTCGTTGGCGCACACTACTCGCACTCACCACTGATTAGACCATTTTTGCAACGATTACCAAACAGCTATATAGAACTTAGTCGTTTTGAAGGTTTAGGGAAAGTTGCTGAGCTCAAAACAGAGTTTGGTACTAAACGTTTTATCTATGGTTCCTTTTATCCAAGATATGCTATGGGACCAACTCTTTTCTTTGTTCATCAACTTGGACTGAGCCAAAGCGAATTGGAATCTTTTTGTGCAGGAAATCTTGAAAACGTTTTAGGAATGGAAACCCTCATATGATTGATGGAACAACCGTAATAGATTTTCATGGTCACGTAGGAAGCTGGGACTCTGTCGGAATGATAGATAATCCCACCATAATGTTACAGGCCATGGACTCCGTCAGCATCGACAAGAGCTGTGTCTTCAATATTTTTCACCCTGATGGAACAACCTCTAATAATGCCACTGCTGCTTTTGCTGCCAAGCACCCCGATCGTTTTATTGGTTTTGCATACGTATCTCCAATAATGCCAGATAGGATGTTACCTGAATTAGAACGATCAATTGACCAGTTAAAACTGGCTGCAATTAAACTCTACCCTCATTATACTCCTTTCCCTCTAAACGATTCTATTTGGGATCCGATTTATGAGTTTGCCAATGAACGCGAGCTAACAATCATCACACACACTGGTCAAGAACCGACAGCTGCACCCAAATTCCTCATTGATATCGCACTGCGATTCCCTAAAGCAATATTTGTCGCTGGACATGCAGGAAACATAGAACCCTATCGTAGTCAGGCAATTAAGGCAGCCCAGAGTTGTCCAAATGTTTATTTGGAAACTTGTTCAAGTTTTCGTAGTCCAGGGGTCATTGAAAGACTAGTTATGGAAGCAGGGGCAGACCGTGTTATCTTTGGTTCAGACACACCTTTGATGGACCCAAGATGTCAGATTGGAAAAATCCTTACAGCAAAAATTAGTGACCAAGAAAAACGTTTAATCATAGGTGAGAATGCCTGCAGAATTCTTAAGCTATAAAATTTGTTCAGGCTATAGAATCGATAACTATTAACTAACTAATGATCTCGCTGACAACTCTAGCAGGAAACTCATCAGTTAAGCGCTCACTGCGTCCTTCACGCTGATAAATTAGTTTACGATGATCAAGGCCAAGCAGATGGAGGATTGTTGCATGGAAATCATGAACACTGACTGGGTTTTCAACAGCTCTATAGCCAATTTCATCAGTTGCTCCATAAACAAGTCCCCTTTTAATTCCACCACCAGCTAGCCATACACTAAATCCAGATGGCCCATGGTCTCGGCCCACCTCTCCAGTGACGGGCTTTTGGGCAATAGGTTGACGACCAAATTCGCCTCCCCAAACCACAAGGGTATCATCCAGCAAACCACGTTGCTTCAAATCCACTAACAATGCAGCAGCAGGTTTATCTGTCTTACCACAAGCATAATTAAGGCCTTTAGTAATTGAGGTATGGTTATCCCATATTTGCCCCTCAATATAAACCTGTACTAGCCGGACACCTCGTTCTATAAGTCTGCGAGCCATTAAGCATCGTTTCCCATAAGAGGCCGTTTGCTCTTGGTTAAGCCCATACATCTCTTTGGTTGCTGCTGATTCCTTAGATACATCCAATGCATCAGAGGCAGTCAGCTGCATGCGAGCTGCAAGTTCATAACCAGAAATACGAGCCTCTAGTTCAGCTTCACCCGGATGTTTCTTAAGATGACTTTGATCCAGTTGTCTCAGTAGTGACTCTGATAATTTTGCAACAGGGTTGGGCCATTTTTCTTTTGGATTCAAGTTCAATAATGGAGAACCCGTTGAACGTACTCGAGTCCCCTGATAAACTCCTGGAAGATAACCTGCTTGCCAGTTTTGGATGTCATTGATAGGTAAACCTTTTGGGTCGTCCAGAACCACATAGGCTGGTAGATCTTGATTTTCTGACCCCAATCCATAAACTACCCATGCACCAAGTGAGGGCCGACCAGGAAACATACGGCCGGAATGCATAACAAATAATGACGACTCATGAGCCATGTGAGGTGTAAACATTGATCGAATCACAGTAATGTCATCTACCTGATTTGCCAGATGAGGCATGATTTCAGAAATCTCAATTCCAGATTCTCCATGTTTTGAGAATTTAAAAGGAGAAGGCATGAGTCCACCTGCTTCTCGGACAGCTCGGATTTCACTGATTAAGTCGCGACTAGGGGATTGGCCCGCATACTTCTCTAATGCAGGCTTTGGATCCAATAAATCTACCTGGCTAGGCCCGCCATTCATAAAAAGTTGGATAATTGATTTAGCTTTAGGTTCTAGATGTGGCTTTCTAGTTTTAAGGTCAGCAATTTTACTTGACCCACCTGATTGCACAAGGTCCAAGGAAAATAAATCATTCGATAGCAAGTACGCTAAAGCAGCACCGTGAAGACCATCACCCACTCGCGAAAAAAATCCTCGCCGATTTAACAGAGAATTTCTGTGACTTAGGGATGAGCCTTTGTATAGAGATTTCATAGGACTTTTTCCTTGATTTTAGAATTATTGTCTTAAATTTAACAATGGGCTCAACAAAATTTAAGGTCATTCTTAAAGCAAAACTGTTTAGTTGACATATAGGAATTCTCCAGAATTCAAGTAAGTATGACAAAAAGAAGATAATGCTAGCCAGCTGGCTCTACTATATATTGGCTGGGCAGGAATCTCTGACTGAAGATGTTTCTTCCATTCAAGAATTAACTTTTTGAGGACAACTAAAGCACTTGTCCTCTCCTCAGAGGAAGGAAATCGGGCTAATGTCAACAAATATACTCTTTCAACTTGTTTTTCAAGATTATCACCAACACCATCAATAATACGACCTGCCATGTGGCGTGAGCTTTCGTTAACTAGATCGCTGTTTTTAAGCTGCAAGGCCTGTGAAGAGACTATTGAGTGCGGACGTTTAAGGCAGTTTGGAACAAGTAGGGGAGCATCAAAAGCCTCCAACATAGAAATCGGCTTTGAACGCCTTTGCATTAGGTAGATGCTACGTCGATACCCTCTTTGCGTGGGTTTTGGTACAACTTCTCCATCTGGTTTAA
>CAYWYX010000075.1:0-1591 GCA_964462735.1 uncultured Acidobacteriota bacterium
TAACTGGAGCAATGGTTCGTCCTTTGTACTGAGATGGTGGATCTGTTTGTTCAGTGGAATTTGAACCCTGGATTAATGATGAATACAAGAAGATCCAAATTAGAGAGTAAAAAAGAATTGGTAAGTACTGTTTCATCAAATTGTGATCTAGAAGACGTAGAAATTCTGATTATAAGTGAAGACGGCAAACAAGGGTTATATGTTTTACCATAACTAAAGGATAAGGACCGAACAACAGATCCTTAAAAATTAGAAGGAGTCTCCTCATTGAAAGGATTATCCTTCGAGTATATTTTTCTTAATTACTGCTCAAAACTAAATAAAGCCTTGACAAACACAGACAAATGTCTATGCTTACATTTGTCTGTGTTTTAGACTAGTGCAACAGCTGAATATTTTTTGTTTGCTAAAATCTATCAAGGAAAATCACTAGTCTGAGATATGAAGTTTAAGATTTGACTATAAAAGTAGTAAAAGTAGTCGTTTAGAAATTTTATCAAATAAAGGTATTGGCATGAAACATTTGACTCAAAAACAACAATTGGTTTTTAATTTTATTCATAAGTATTTTACAAATCATGGAATGGCACCCTCTGTAAGAGAAGTGGCTCAAGCTTTAGGAAAATCTGCTCAAGCTATTCAGCAGCATATTGAAATTTTAAGACTTAAAGGGTACTTGGATCATCAACCTTCCAAGTCACGAGCCAATATACCGAAGTTAGCAACTATAGAAGAGGATAAATTTATTGAGTTGCCAATCCTCGGAAGAATTCAAGCAGGTTTACCAGTTTTAGCAGAGGAGAATCAGGAAGGGAAAATGTTTTTACCTAGGGAATGGGTTAGAGGCTCTAATGCTTTTTTGTTGAGGGTAGCAGGTGAAAGTATGATTGGTGCCCATATTTTGCCTGCAGATCTCGTATTAATTCGAAGTCAGACTAAAGCTGAAAATGGGGAGATTGTAGTAGCGAGAGTTAATGGAAATGAAGCAACTTTAAAACGGTTTTATCAATCAACAAACAAGATTCTTCTTAAACCTGAAAATCCTTCTTTTGATCCCATTGAGGTGGAGCAGGAAGAATGTGAACTTGTTGGCAAAGTAATTGGAGTTTATCGACGTTATTAAATTTACCAAATTTTAAGTGAATTTGAATACCAGATAGCTTTTTTTTTGAGAGACCTGAGTATTTGGGCTATCCATCATTAAATAATTCGTGAGGTAGAATATGTATCATCCATCTGAAAAAATTGACCAATGGCTGGTTCAATTTAGAAAAAATATCCAACAAGAAAAGACAATTCTCCGAACTTTAATTCAATGGGGTTTTGCCAATGCTGCTTTTGAAATTTATAGACAGATTGAAGATTTTCTAATGAAAGTACACGGATTTAATGAAAAAAATCCCTCATCTGTATTCTATCGTGTCGATCTTCTCCAAGGAGGAATATGTAAGATTTTGAGGAGTCATTATCTAAAAACTTTAAATCTGCCTAAAGCTGAAATAAGCCGTCAACTGTTACAGAAAGCATATCTAGATGGATTTAACCAGCAGACCATAGATTTAATTCGATTGTATAGAGGTGATCAAGCCAT
>CAYWYX010000075.1:1691-11679 GCA_964462735.1 uncultured Acidobacteriota bacterium
TTAAGGGAGGGATTTTTTTCAATTCAAGCACACCTTGATCTTCATGGATTGACTCTGACAGAAGCTAGGGAATCTTTTGAGGCTTTTATCCATCAAAGTTTGATTCATGGCCACAGTTGTGTCAGGGTTGTTCATGGTCGTGGTAAGCATTCTGAAGGTCACCAACCAAAGTTAAAAAAATATTTGGCAAAATGGTTGAATACTCGACGAATGAGCAACCATGTGATTGCCTATGCAACAGCCCGTTTGATTGATGGTGGTGGTGGGGCTCTCTATATTCTCTTGCGACGAGATTGAATAGAGTACACGGACTGTCATTTTAGTTGTAAAAGTTTGTTTACTCTCAGCCCCATTGTTAACAGGGTCTTTATTTTTATTGCTCTAGAAATAATCAGTTTTCTTCTACCTTTGGAGGATTTTATGACCACTAAGCCTCTCACAAGTCGAACCATTTTAGAGGGAAGAGATCGTGCTCCGGCTCGTTCTTTTTTAAAAGGAATTGGTTATACAAACGAGGACTTGTCTAAGCCTATTATAGGTATTGCTAATACCTGGATCGAGGCCATGCCCTGTAATTTTCATCTTCGGACCTTGGCTGCTAAGGTTAAGGAGGGAGTTAGGGCTGCAGGTGGAACACCTATGGAATTCAACACTATTGCAGTGAGTGATGGCATCACGATGGGCACAGAAGGAATGAAAGCTTCTCTGGTTAGCCGTGAAATTGTGGCTGACTCAATTGAACTAGTGGGACGTGGTTATATGTTTGATGCGATTATTGCTCTAGTTGGGTGTGATAAAACTTTACCTGGGGGTGCAATGGGATTGATTCGATTGAATCAACCTTCACTGATTCTTTATGGTGGGTCAATAGCCCCAGGTAAATATCAAGGACGTGACATTACTATTCAAGATGTTTTTGAAGCTGTAGGTGCCAATGCAGCAGGACACATCAGTGATCTGGAATTATTGGAAATTGAAAATAAAGCTTGTCCAGGTGCAGGTGCCTGTGGTGGCCAATACACTGCTAATACCATGTCAACTGCCCTCGAATTCCTTGGCCTATCACCAGCAGGATCTTCCAGTATTCCGGCGACAGATCCACGTAAAGATCAGGTGGCCGTAGATAGTGGGAAGTTAATTATGGAGATATTAAAGAAGGAACGTCGTCCAAAGGATATACTTACGAGAGCTTCTTTTGAGAATGCTATTGCTAGTGTAGCTGCAACTGGAGGCTCAACCAATGCAGTCCTACATTTTCTTGCTTTGGCACGTGAAGCTTCAATTCCACTGGAAATTGATGATTTTGATATTATTAGTTCTAGAACACCCATAATAGCGGATTTAAAACCGGGAGGACGTTTTGTGGCGGTCGATGTAGATCAAGCTGGTGGAGCAATGCTAATTGCCCAAAGATTAATTGAAGGTGGATATATTGATCCCTCTCAAAAGACCGTTACTGGGAGGACTCTAGGAGAAGAAACTAAAGCTGTTATTGAAACTCCTGCTCAGGAAGTTATACGTCCCCTTTCTAATCCTGTCAAAGGAACTGGCGGATTAGTTATTCTCCATGGGAATGTAGCTCCAGAAGGATGTGTAGCTAAGGTGACTGGTCACGAAAGACTTTATCATCAAGGCCCTGCTAGAGTTTATGATCAAGAGGAAATGGCAATGGCGGCTGTGACAAAAGGAGAAATTAAGCCTGGTGATGTTGTAGTTATTCGTTATGAAGGTCCCAAAGGTGGTCCTGGAATGAGGGAGATGTTGGGAGTTACTGCAGCTGTTGTAGGTGCTGGTTTGGGAGAAAGTGTGGCTTTGTTGACAGATGGTCGATTTAGCGGAGCAACTAGAGGATTAATGGTAGGACACGTAGCCCCAGAGGCTGCTCAAGGAGGTCCAATTGCTGCAATAAAAGAAGGTGATAAGATTATATTGGATATTGAAAAACGAAGACTAGATGTTGATCTTAGTGAAAGTGATATTCGAGAGCGACTATTGGATTGGACTGCTCCTAAACCAAAGTATTTGTCAGGTGTTTTTGCTAAATACTCGGCTTTAGTTTCTTCAGCTTCAGATGGTGCAGTTACTGGGGTTAGTTAATTAGAGATCAATTTGTGGAAAATATATCTAGACAATCAGTTTGATACTAATTAGGTGTTGTTGTACTTGAATCGGAGTGGTTGGAAATATTATTAGGCGGATGGTTCTGGTAATTTGGGCAAGCATCGCAGTTAAGAAGTTCGCCATGTTGCCCAAAAAGACGTGTGCCTCCACAGGATCCTCGCAAACAGGGTCTCTTAAAAAAAAGACCTATGGCCATTAGCAACATAGCACAAGCAACAGTAATAATGGTTATTATAATGAGTCCCATTTTTTACTTTTAACTCCTAAGATAAAGAGTTCTCATTCTACAATGACTGGCCAGTTGAGTAAATACGCTGAAAAGCAGGCGTTTCAATCTCACGAAATGATCCCTGTGCAGTACGAATTAAGAAGAGCACAGCAAGATCTTGTTCTGTAGCAAGTTGATAACCTTTAGTTTCTCCCAAAACCAGTAGAGCTGTTGCATAACCGTCGGCCCGCATACAGGAAGGATCAACAACACTTACAGAAACTACCGAATGATCAACTGGTCGGCCATTACGTGGATCAATGGTGTGAGAAAAACGAACACCTTTTACGTCATAAAAATTTCGATAATCACCTGATGTTGCCATTGCAAGACTACTAAGAGGTAGAATCCGTTGAATACCTTCCCCTAGTGTCGAGGGTTTTTCAATAGCTATCTTCCAGGTTTGAGAAGATGCATTATGTCCACTTGCTTTTACTTCACCACCTAACTCAACCATATGTTGAAGAAAATTGAGCCTTAGCAGTGTATCAGAAAGTTGATCCACAGCGTATCCCTTGGCAATTGCAGAAAGGTCACAAGAAATTTCAGGGTCTAGTTTGCGAATCGTAGAAGTGGAGAAATCGAGTTCAAGTTTCTCCCATCCTATCTTTGATTTGAGTTGAGAAATTTCTTTTTCTGTGGGAATTTTACTAGGATGAGGTTCAGGCCCAAATCCCCAGGCATTTACTAGAGGGTTGATAGTTATATCCAAGGCCCCTTGAGTAAGACGACTTATCAGCTGCGCTTCTGCCATAACCGTTAATGTTTCTGCGGAAAGTCGGAGGGGAATTGTTTTTTTAAATCGATTTAAATGAGAAATTTCGGAGGAATCAAGATAGGTTGACATCTTATTATTAATATCACTCAACTTAGTTCTGATAGTTTGATAAATTTTTCTCTGTTGCTGTTCCGACATCTTTTCAGCAGCTATCTTAACTAAAAATGTTGTACCCATACTACTTCCACGAAAAGTATATTCGTTTAAAGCAATTGGCTTTTGACATCCAGTTCCTATTAAACAGAGTAAAATTAGAAAGACTTTTTGATTTTTTTGGAAATTTAGATTCTGTAGCAAATAAAGCATAGAATAGAGGGATTTTACCTTAGAAAATAAAAAGATTAGACTATTATCAGCCACCAAAGTCATCAAAGGCGATGTTTTCTGGTTCAACTCCTAAATCGTCTAGCATTTTAAAACAAGCTGTCATCATCATGGGTGGACCACAAATATAATATTCAATATCTTCAGGAGCTGAATGTTCTTTCAGGTAATTTTCATATAGAACTTGGTGAATAAATCCAATATATCCAGCCCAATTATCTTCGGGCAATGGTTCTGAAAGGGCTAAATGCCAATTAAAATTGGAGTTTGACCCTTGAATTTGATTAAAATCTTCAAGGTAAAAAGCTTCTCTTAAACTGCGAGCACCGTACCAGAAACTAATTTTTCGTTTAGTTTTTAACCTCCGAAACTGATCAAAAATATGAGATCTCATTGGTGCCATTCCGGCGCCTCCTCCAATGAAGACCATTTCGGAGTTAGTTTCTCTGGCGAAAAAGTCACCAAATGGTCCTGAAATGTTTACAGTATCACCTGGCTTAAGTCCAAAAATATAGGAAGACATCCTTCCAGGAGGTATACCTTTTGGACTTCTGGGAGGGGGTGTAGCAATTCGCACATTAAGCATGATGAGCCCTTTTTCATCAGGATAATTAGCCATAGAATAGGCACAGCTCACTGGTTCTTCCACAACGGATTGAATCTCCCAAAGATTAAATCTGTTCCAGTCTTCAGTGAATTCCTGCTCAATTTTAAAATCACGGTAATTCAGTGAGTACGGTGGGCAGGTAATTTGTATATAACCTCCTGCACGGAACGGAACGTCTTCACCAGGGGGGAGATCTAAAATTAGTTCCTTGATGAAAGTAGCTACATTATGATTTGACCGCACTGTACATTGCCATTCTTGGACACTAAAAATTTCAGGTGAAAGCCCAATTTTCATATCTTGTTTAACTTTAACCTGACAAGAGAGACGACATCCTTGGAATTGCTCCTTGCGCGTGATATGTGGAGGTTCAGTAGGTAGCATGGCACCTCCACCATCGTATACTTCAACCTTACAAACCCCACAGGTACCCTTACCACCACATGCAGATGGAATAAAGATTTTTTGAGCAGCCAAAGAATTAAGCAGAGTATTACCAGTTTGAACCCGAACAGCTTTACTTTCATCATCATTGATAACTATATTAACTTGACCACTAGCCACTAACTTACTTCTGGCAAACATTAAAACAATTACCAGAGAAAGAATGACAAAAGTGAACATCAATACGCCTAGAAACACTTCCACCATATAGATCCTTTTGATCGTTCTTTAAGACAAAATATTGGCTATTCTACAACTGGATGCCAGCAAAGGCCATAAATCCAATAGCCATTAAACCAGTTAAAATAAATGTCATACCCAATCCACGAAGTCCAGCTGGAACATTACTGTAATGCATTCGTTCTCGAATAGATGCTAAAGCAACGATTGCAAGAAACCACCCAATGCCTGACCCTATTCCAAAAACAATGCTCTCCCCTAAATCGTAATCCCTTTCTACCATAAAGAGTGAAGCACCCAGAATCGCACAATTAACGGCGATCAAAGGTAAAAATACACCTAGGGCTGCATACAAAGAAGGCACGAAGCGATCTAAAGCCATTTCAACAATTTGAACCATGGCGGCAATTGTACCGATATAACAAAGAAAGCCTAGAAATGACAGGTCATAGGTGGCCAAGCTGGGGTGCAGCCAAGACAAAGATCCATCTTTAAGAGCATAGTTGTATAGTAGGTTATTAATGGGAACAGTTACGGTAAGTACAAAGATAACTGCCAGGCCTAGTCCAATAGCAGTGTTTACCTTCTTCGATACAGCTAAAAATGAACACATACCTAGGAAGAAGGCTAATGCCATATTCTCAACAAAAATTGCCTTAATAGCCAAACTTAGATACTGTTCAAACATTGGTGTTATCCTTCCTCTTCAATTTGTTCCTTTTTAAATGCACGTAGTACCCAAATAAAAAATCCAATGATAAAAAATGCACCAGCAGAGGTGACCATCAATCCATTGGGTGTATACCAACCACCTTCTGTAACCAATGGAAGTATAGTATGACCAAATAACTTTCCGGACCCTAGTAACTCTCTCAAGAAACCTGTGATAATGAGAATAAAACTATAACCAAAGCCATTTCCTAGACCGTCGAGTAAACTTGTTGTTGGTCCATTTTGCATGGCAAAGGCTTCAGCTCGACCCATTATGATGCAGTTAGTAATGATCAGTCCTACAAAGACAGAAAGTTGTTTGCTAATGTTGAAGAAATAAGCTTTTAAGAATTGGTCTGCAATGATTACCAGCGAAGCGATAATGGTTAGTTGAACAATTATTCGTATCGAGTTTGGAATGTTGTTTCTTAACAAACTCACGAATAAATTGGAAAAGGTCAGAACAAAAATAACAGCGCCACACATTACTACTGAGGTTTCCATTTTAGTAGTTACAGCTAAAGCAGAACATATTCCTAAAACTTGAAGGGCAATTGGATTATTCTCGAGGAGAGGATCGAGTAAAGTTTTACGAGCAGAATCTTTCATTTAAGATATCTCCTATTTTTTTGATGCCTCATGAGTCGCTCGAAGTATTTTTAAGTAAGGTTCAAACCCATTTTCTCCCAACCAAAAATGGAGCATGTTAGTTACTCCACGACTTGTTATGGTAGCTCCAGAGAGACCATCAACAAAATGTGGTGTTTCTTTGGGAGAACCAGCCCTACCTTTAATCACTTCAATTACAATGTTTTCAGTGTCATCAATAATAATTCTGTCGGTCCAGCGAGCTTTCCAGCTTGGATTATCAACTTCACCGCCCAATCCAGGTGTTTCTCCGTGTTTGTAGTAGGTTAATCCATGTACAGTTTTACCATCTGCATCAAGAGCAATAAACCCATATAGAGTTGACCAAAGACCATAACCTTCGATAGGTAAGACAATCATTTCTAACTGCTGAGTGTTATTAAATACTTGGTAGACAATAACATACTTAGGGATTCGGCTGACACGAGCAGCATTAACCGGGGCAGTTTGACTAGTCAAAGGGTTGTTTCTTACTTTTTTGGAGTCATAGTCTTTTAAATCGATACCCTGAGCAGGTTGTCCTGAAGTAATGTCAATTACTGTAGCTTTTATGCTCTGAAATCGCTTATTAATTTCTACAGTGTTCAGTTTCTCTGAAGATTTTGCTAAACCAGCTGCCAACAAAACATTCCTTCTCTTGTCTAGATCAGCATTAGTTTGTTGAAGATCTCTTAGTGAGACTGCAGACGTTGATACTAAAATCGCACAAATTAAACAGGTGAGACTAGCAAAAGCAATCGTATATGCCACACTATGCTGCATATCGTTTTCTCCTGCGTTTTATATTAGCCTGTATTACAAAGTAATCAATCAAACCAGCAAATAAATTGACAAATAGAATGGCCAGCATCATACCTTCTGGATAAGCTGGATTGACTACTCGGATTAAAATGGCTAATAGGCCAATAATTAAACCATAAATGTATTTACCGGTATTAGAATGTGAAGCTGAAACTGGATCTGTCGCCATGTACACAGTACCAAAGGCCCAACCTCCAAGAACAATATGCCACCAAAATGGCACAGTTAGAAAAGGGTTTGTTTCCGAGCTAATCATATTTAAAAATGTTGAAGCAATTAGAGAACCAACTCCAACCCCTAATATTATTCGCCAAGAGCCAATCTTAGAAAAAATTAAAATCATTGCTCCAATTAGGCAAGCTAATGCTGATGTTTCACCCATAGATCCAGGGACCAATCCTATAAAAGCGTCCCACCAACTAAGGCCACTGGTTAAAGTTGAAAGTCCTTTGTTAGATGTTTCAGCTAACCAGGTAGCACCGCTAATACCATCCACAGAAGTGTTAGCAGCTATCCATACCCTGTCTCCTGAAATATCAGCTGGGTAAGCAAAAAACAGGAATGCTCGAGCGGTAAGAGCTGGATTAAGGATATTCATTCCTGTGCCGCCAAAGATTTCTTTTCCTAGAATGACACCAAAAGTTATTCCTAGAGCTACTTGCCATAAAGGAATAGTGGGAGGTAAAACTAAAGGGAACAACATCCCAGTAACTAGAAATCCTTCATTTATTTCGTGTTTGCGTACAATGGCAAAGAGAGCTTCACAATTACCTCCTACAAAGAAAGTCAAAAACAGGACTGGCAGGTAATAAAGGGCTCCATGAATCAAGCAAGCCCAAAAATCTCCTGGGTTAAAATTAGCTAAACCCAACCAGTGCATGGTTACCGTTTGCCAAGTTTCGAGTGGAATGGCTCCTTTTGAAATAGCTAAATGAGCCTGATAGCCAGTGTTATACATTGCCATAAATATTGGTGGGATTAGAGCGATGACCACTGTAATCATCATTCTTTTTAGATCGAGGCCATCTCTAACATGGGAGCTACCTTTAGTAACACTGCTTGGAGTAAATAAAAAGGTGTCAATAGCTTCATAAAGAGGATAGATAATCTCTAAATTACCCCCCCTTTGAAAGTGTTTGGATTGGGAATCTAAAAATTTACGTAGAAGTCTCATTATCCATCTTTCTCAATATTGTTTAAAACTTGTCGAAGAAGAGGGCCGTACTCCACTTTTCCAGGACAAACAAATGAACATAAGTCTAGGTCTTCTTCGTCTAGTTCTAAACATCCTAGCTCCTCAGCCTTTTCTACATCTTCAACTAAAAGAGCCCTTAGCAAAAATGTCGGTAAAATATCCAGGGGGAATATTCGTTCATAGAGACCAATCGGGACCATTGCTCGAAAAGAACCATTTGTTGAAGTCGTAAAATGAAATTTTTTTCCTTTAATCAGTTTTGAAAGGTAGGTATTTACTATGGAAAACAACTTTAGACCAGGAGAAAGCCATCCAAGAAACTCCCGTGATTGTCCTTCAGGCAGAACAGAAATCTGATAGTGGTATCGTCCTAAGAATCCTGAATTGTTTCCGAAGGCAATGCGACCAGACAACACCGACCCAGAAATGATCCGTGGGTTTCCAGAGATCAGCTCATTATTAGTTAAATACTGGGTGGAAGCTCCTAAACGAGTTTTTAATAGACGGGGTCTTTGTACTGAGGGGCCAGATAAAGAGATTATTCTGTCGACATTTAACTGTCCATCTGTAAAGAGCCGTCCAATAGCGATTACCTCTTGGTAATTAAGGTGCCAAACCAGTCGGTTTCGATTGACTGGATTTAGGGTATGAATGTGAAGTCCTGCTGTGCCAGCTGGATGAGGGCCACTAAAATGTTCCGTGTAGAATTGAGGATCTGATGGAATGGGAAAAGAACTTTCTGGACTTTGGCATATGTACACTGGTCCAGTCGTTAGTTTTGCCAAAACAAAGAGTCCGTGTTCAAAAAATGCTTCTTGACCTTGAAAGACCACATCGACATTTACTGCATGAGGATGGCTGTCCATAGCAGTAACAAAAATTGAGTCTGGACTCTCAACTGGACTAGCAACTTTACTATAAGGTCGAGTTCTAATAGCTGTCCACAAACCTGACTCTATGAGCAATTCTTTTACTGCAGATCGTTCAATAGTACTCGGATGTTTACCTGAAAATGAATGAAAACTAATGCAATCAGGTCGTCCACTTAATTCACTGGAATCCAGCTTGATGACAACGGATTTAAGAGTGCGTCGTTCTCCACGATGTATGTTTGTAATTTTACCGGAGGCAGGTGAGGTATAATGGAACCCTGGTGATTTTTTATCCTCAAACAACACTTGACCGCGGCGAACCTCATCGCCAATGCTAATTTTCATTTTTGGACTGATGCCAACATAATCATCAGCTATCAATGCGACAGAATAGGGCTGATCCGCATTTTCAATTTTTTGTTCAGGAGCTCCTGCTAGTGGAATATTTAAACCCTTTTTAATTTTATGAACCATTTTTTTACTACTTTGGAAACTGCAATATGCTGGATTTAAAAAAAGGATGTGTATGCCAAATTAACAAAGGTACTACAATATGGTTACTTGTTTAATTGTTAAGCTAATCTAGATACCGATATTTTTCTAAATTGTTCATTGGTTGAATGGTTTGGAAGAAAAAATTAAGATAATAAATACTTAGCACTTTAGTAGCTGTGAATATTCTCACAAACTCAAGTATAATATCTCATAGTTATTAATATAAATCAAAATAAGACAAGTTACGATTAGGGTTTTTAAACCCACAAAGCTTTTTAAAATGATACTCAAAACTTAAACAAAGATAGTGATGGGGATTATATTTCTGTAAATCTATATTTTTTAAAAATAGAAGGTATTTTCTGGAATTACTTTTCTTGGTCAAAATTCATTAATCTCTGTAAGAAGAAAGGAGAACTGCTTTTATGATAATTCGCATCCCATCTTTATTTGTCGATTTATGTGGAGGTTCTTTTTGTCTTTTAATTATTGGTTTTTGTCTAGTCTCGATTTTAATGAGTTGCTCAAATGCAGATGATGCTAA
>CAYWYX010000076.1:0-11623 GCA_964462735.1 uncultured Acidobacteriota bacterium
GCCCCACCTGCTGAAACAACTGCAGCTGAATTCATTAGAAATTTTCTGCGATTCATACCTTTTCCTACAAAATAATAAAACTAGCTGATCAATACGCTTGCCATCAGCCTTTAAATATTAGAATGAAAACTTTTTCTAACGATCATTTTAACTCTTTAAGACTGTCATCACTAATTACCTTTAACGGCGTGAAATTACGATTATTCTGATACCAAGGTCGTTCTGTACCCGTGCAGGCATTACTAACAGCATTATATATTAAATACATAATAGCTCTACGCCAAGGAGAGACGTTATTAGCGGATCCATGGATTAAGGTGCTATGACAAAAACAAACAGAGCCTGCAGGACCCACTAAAGGTTCAATACCATGCTCTTCAGTAATTTTTTCAAGGGTAGGACGGTCTAACACATACAATGAGTAACCATCAGCATCTCTGTGCAGTTTAATAGAATCCAGAAAACCCTCTCTGTGTGATTTAGGAACAACCAATAGAGGGGATTTGGCTATGGAACAATCATCGATAAATACTCCCACCATAATACATCGTGGTTTTGGCATGCCATCTCCCTCATGCCAGCCACCATAATCTTGATGCCAGTCCCACCCTGTGCCACCCCCAAATCCAGGTTTAGGGTTAATTCGGCTCTGGTGTATATAAACATTTTCATTGAGTAGTTGCTGAACTGGCTCCAACAAACGTGGGAGCAGAGATAAACGTTTGAATGGTTCTGAATAGATGTGCGCGCCAAACGCTAGCCGTGTTACTGAGGAGTCCTTTTTTTCACGAATCACTTCTGGCCCCTCCCGTCCTAAAATTTCTGGCATAGTCCGCTGCAACAAAGATATCTCCGTTTTATCTAAAAGTTCTGGAAAAAAAAGATATCCGTAATGATTAAAGTCATTAATCTGACTATCTGAGAGTCGCATTGTCTCCAATTTCTCCTTAAGAATTTAGAATACCAACAATATATTTTATTACTAAATTGAAAGAGGTGAGATCTTTTTTAGGCTAGCACTATAGGTTCCCCTTTTTTTATTGACTTCAAAACAGCCAAGGCTACAGCAAGCGACCTCTTACCATCCTGGCTATCAACCAATGGTGGTTCTTTATCTCTAATCACTCGGCAAAAGTGTTCTAGTTGTTTTTTTAATGGATCCTCTCTAACTACTTTCTGTATTGATTTTTCAAGAGGATACTGCCAACCCTTTTCCCTTTGATTAGGATAACGCCACAGCTCCATCCGAGGAAAACTAAATGAACCGAGTGTTCCTAAAAAGTGATAACAATTTTCTCCTATATGAAAATAGTAGGGATTTTCACCAGTGTTCATTTCATAAGACCATGGGGAAGAAGTTGCATCTGATGCCAGCACAGAACCTACCGCACCACTGTTAAAAGAAAGTGTAATCGATAGGGAGTCTTCGACTTCCAAATTTCGAATTGAGAGTGCTGATTGAGCATAAACCTGCCGAATCTCTCCACAGACAAACCGAAGAACATCAAGTTCGTGAATAAGGTTGATCAGTGTCGGTCCCCCATCAGGAAGATGACACCGCCAATCTACCTGGAAATAATCTGCAGGCTTTAACAAAGTCCACATCATGGAAATAGCCACTAACTGACCAAGCACACCACTCTGAACAATATGCCTTGTCTTCTGGATAAGCGGATTGTGACGACGGTGATGACCAACTAAGACCTGAATTCCTTTAAGTTTTGAAATCTTTTCAGCTGCCTCAATACTATCAGCAATTGGCTTCTCGATAAGAATAGGAACTAAATGTTTTGCACACACTTCAGCCAAATGAGCATGGCTGCCATTTGGAGTCGCAATAATAACACCCTCTGGTTGCTCACATTCCAGCAGTTCCTCTAAATTCGAATAGAAAGGAACCTGAAGTTCTTCGGCGATTTCTTTTTGACCAGAATTAAGATCACATATACCTACAAGAGAACAGTTCCTTTGCGAGTTAACTAAATTAGCATGTTTACTACCAATCAAGCCAACTCCAACAACGGCTAATCTCACTGGATTACTATCATTCATTTTTGTGAAAAAGGGATAGGGATTAAGTTAGTTTCCAATCAAGTACCTGTAGATAATAAACCAAAGACTATTCTAATGTTAGCTTGAATAATTTCATATATCACTTCGCTAGAGAACTGCATGAGTCAACTTAAAAAAACATTCAACTCTACAACAAGAAGTCATGGATGATTTCACCAAAGCCTTCAGTGTAATCCTGTTCTACATAGTATGAATCATAGTATTCCAACGGTGAAAAATCTGACAGATTATAGACTGGTGAAGGATCGAACTGGACAACTCCGTCTCCAGACCGGCATACATGGATTTGCACATCTGAAGTTGATTTAGTTCCATCAACAAGTTGCAGTACATCTGCACCTTTTCCATCTGCCCGTGGGATTGCCTTAAGCCGCCACGAAGGCGTAAGCTGAGGAAGTTCTTCTATCCTAGCTGTTCGATGCAAGGTAGAACGGATTGACAGTATTGAAGCTCCTGCTATCTGCGTATCCGTAAAAGCCACTCGCTCATCCATTCCGACCTTAAAATCAGCAAAAACTTTAGGTGTTCCGTAGATTTCACGACCAGCAGGGATGCTGGAACGAGAGTTTAGAAAGGCTACTGGAGTAAAAAATCCCACTTGATCCTTATAAATGCATTTGACAGTTAATACACTTTCATCAAATGCCCCATAGTTAGATGCCCACGGTATAGAAATACCTATAGCCACACAAAAACCATCATCTGATGGTTCGAAACAAGAAGGAAGTATCCGATCAACAGCAGACCGATCTGATCGAAAACAAACAAATTGAAACCGAGCGTTACGATATCGAACTGGCGGTGATGGGTAGTAGGGTGAGAATGCCGGCATGCTGCTAATTTGATCAATTGGGATTGTCATCTGTAACTCCTATATTAATTCCCCCATTCTTGACTAATTAATTCAAATAAATTAATTAGTTAAAATAAATTTTTAAGAATTCTATCCTGTGTTTAACAATACACTTAATCCGTTACAAAGGAAAACATCTCCATCAAAAACAGTTAAATAATTTAACTTAAAGAACATTAACTACTTCATCAATTACCCAAAGTTTTTGTTCTTAACTACATGTTTTGAGTTTCTGCATCGACAAAAAACTTTTTTCCCTGATGAATGATCCTTTTTTCATCACTTTTACTAGGATAGAATAGGGACTTAGAATTAGGCATACCAATTATTTTTTTGAAAAATAGTCTAACATTCAATGAGTAATTGAATGGTTTCAGAACAAACTTCAGTAGTAAGTTTTTCTTTTTAAAGAGCGGAGATCCTATCAATGACTGCAATTACTGGAATCAAAGGACGAGAAATTCTTGATTCACGGGGCAATCCAACTGTAGAAGCTACCGTAGTTTTAGAAAATGGAAGCACTGGTACTGGAGCAGTTCCATCAGGAGCATCCACTGGAAAACATGAAGCCATTGAACTAAGGGATGGAGATAAGACCCGGTATCTAGGTAAAGGTGTTTATAAAGCTGTAGCCAATATTAATGACAAAATTTCTAAGGAGTTACAGGGTCATAATGCCCTCGAACAATTAGCAATCGACCAATTGATGATCAACCTAGATGGTTCAAGTAACAAAGGAAATCTAGGTGCTAATGCAATTTTGTCAGTTTCTCTAGCTGTGGCTCGTGCTGCAGCAAAATTTGTTAATACACCTCTCTATCAGTACTTAGGTGATGTCAATTCAAGATTCCTTCCAATACCAATGATGAATATTCTTAATGGAGGATCCCACGCTGACAACAATATTGACTTTCAGGAATTCATGATCATGCCGGTGGGCGCAGCTAAATTCAGTGATAGCCTAAGAATGGGCGTGGAAATTTTCCACCATCTCAAAAAAGTCCTCTCGTTGAAAAACTACAGCACTGCAGTAGGCGATGAAGGAGGATTTTCCCCGAATTTAAAAAGTAATGAACAAGCTATCGAAATGATTTTGGAAGCTATTACTCAAGCTAATTACAAACCAGGTAAGGATATCCTTATCGCACTGGATCCAGCATCTAGTGAGTTTTACGAAAATGGTCGTTATTATTTCAAAAAATCAGATAACTCTATTAAAACATCTGAAGAAATGGTGGAGTTTTACAAGAATTGGATCCGTCAATATCCTATTGCCTCAATTGAAGATGGTCTAGCTGAAGATGATTGGGTTGGCTGGAAGCTCCTAAGCCAAGAACTCGGAACTAAAGTTCAACTGGTTGGAGACGACCTTTTTGTAACTAATACCCAGCGATTAAAAGAAGGCATTAAGAACAATGTTGGCAATTCTATTCTGGTTAAATTAAACCAAATTGGTACCGTCTCGGAAACAATCGAAGTTGTCAAACTCGCTAAGGTTAATGACTATTCAGTGGTGATCTCTCATCGTTCTGGAGAAACTGAGGATACCTTCATTGCTGATTTGGCCGTAGCTTTGAATGCAGGTCAGATCAAAACCGGTTCTGCCAGTCGAACAGACCGAGTTGCAAAATATAATCGATTACTTCGAATAGAAGAACATTTAGGCACTCAAGCAAAATTTTCAGACCTATCTTCTCGACTAATACCAAGATAACGATATTGGACCAGCATGCTTATTCTTCGCAACAATTAGATCGAAGTGTTTTAAAATCAACTATCTATTTTGATAGCTCCACAATTCTGGAGCTCTTTTAGTTCTGCAATACTGAACCCCCAATCACTTAACGCTTCTTTTGTATGTTCCCCTGGTTTGGCTGGTGGTCGCTGAATTCTACTTGGAGTGTTTTGAAAGCGAGGCGTAGGTGCTGGCTGCACTATGCCGGAAACTTTTTTAAACGTCTCTCGTTTCTTATGATGAGGATGGTTTGGAACTTCCTTCATACTGAGTACAGGTGAAAAACAAACTTCTGTCCCTTCTAGGAGTTTGCACCATTCATCCTGGGTTTTTGTTCGAAAGATAGTTCTTAAATGTTCTGCAAGAACCGTCCAACTCCTTCGATTATTTTGCCCTGGTAAATCTTGTTTATCTTTTCCTAATAATCGAAGTAATTCCTTGTAAAATTTAGGTTCAATAGAACCAATTGCTATGTGCTTTCCGTCTAACGTTTCGTAGACATTGTAATAGGGTGCTCCACCATCGAGAATATTCTCACCCCTCCTATCTGTCCACTGGCCTGCTGCATACAATCCAAAAGCGGCTGTCATTAAAGAAGAAGCTCCATCAATCATGGCTGAATCAATCACCTGCCCCACCCCCGTTCTCTCAACTCCTAATAATCCTGACACAATCCCTAATGCTAGGTACACACCACCACCACCAAAGTCACCGACCAGATTAAGTGGAATAATGGGAGGACCATTTAAGCAGCCAATCGAGTGCAGGACTCCTGTTAGGGCAATATAATTGATGTCATGTCCGGCAGACTGGGCCAAGGGTCCATCTTGTCCCCAACCAGTCATTCGTCCATAAATCAGACGCGGATTACGTTCCAAACAAACCTCGGGTCCTAGGCCTAGACGTTCCATCACACCTGGCCGAAATCCCTCTATTAAGGCATTGCTTTGATGAATCAATTTCAAGACTGCCTCGGTAGACTTTGGCTGTTTAAGATCAATTGCGATGGATCGGCGACCACGAGCTAACAAATCATATTTAAAGTCTGTCTGAATACCTAGGCTAGGATCTTCGATACGATCAATCCTAAGTATTTCAGCCCCCATATCTGACAATAGCATTGCAGCCATTGGTGCAGGTCCAATACCAGCGAACTCTACCATTTTGTAACCCGACAAAATCCCCATTGTAACTCCTTTCTATTTTGCTTATTTTTGATGAATGAAGCACAAAAGATTCGATTTATTGGAAAAGTTGCACACGGACCGCTCCTGCAGAAAAGAATAGAAAATCAATGTGTTTTTGATTTTATTTTAAGGGACGCCATCGGATTGCCTGAATTCCAGCTGGATAATCTTTACCTTTTCTCACCCCTACGATGGTCAAAATCATCCCAGGTTTGCCATCAGCCAGTTCAGGTGGAAGAACACAACTGGCCGAATAACCCGGCTTATTCAGATTGTCGTTAATATACCACAGAGCCTTAAGCGTTTTTCCATCCGTTACGTCATAACTGCGCTTACTGCTTTCTTCAAAGGTAAATACTCCTCCGTCGGCATCTCTTATAATACTAAGTACCTCCTCCCAGTTAGAGGCTCCAACTGTATTAAGATAATACAATTCTTCATCCCAGGTCATCCCCCCATCTCGACTGACTTTAGCTCTTTCTCCACCATGATAAGAAGGCAAGCGATGAACATAAAGTAGTACGATTCGACCATCTGGAAGTTCTACTGCTGAACCATGCATTTCATCGAGTAAGTGGGTAACAGCACGAGGATGTTCCCAAGTAATTCCTCCATCATCAGAATCTGCCATAAGGAGATTTTTTTCATAGGAAGATAGTCTATTACGGTGGTGGTCATAGTAACTGGTAGCTCGCTGCCATAAAAGCCAAGGAAATTCATTTCTATAAAATTTTCTCCACTCACCTAAACTACGTGATGGATTATGTCGAGCAACTAGAATCAGTCTTCCTGAGTTAAGCTGGATTAGTGCTGGCTCCCCGCCTGGACAAGCTGGATACCCTTCTGACCAAGTACTACCTCCATCTTGTGACCGATACAAATAAATGGTATGTGGAACTCCTGGACGAGGATGGCCAATAGGCCACACCAATGTTTTGTCTTTTAATTGAGTTATTGGACCTGGTTGAGGAGACTCAACCTGAATTTGTCCTTTCTTTGTCCAATCCACTCCCCTGTTTTGGGAACTATGGAGGGTTAAATACCCATTGCTGAAGCTAGAACTTAAAAATGTCTCATCAGAAAGAACTGACATCAAAGTTTTTTTTGACTTCATCATACTCCAGTTACGTCCTCCATCCTTTGTAACTGCAACTGCATCTCCTTTTAAAGCTGCATAGATGACTCCGCTCTTGGTCACAGTTAGATTGGGTGGTGGGTCGGCAAAAAAGTTGTCACTATCAGTCCAAGGAATCCAGACCCTCTGGGCAGGCAAATCCTTCAAGTTTCCTTTTTTAGAGTATTTTATGCCTTGTAGATCTCTGTCCATCACAGGGTGGACTACAAACATATAGTCCTCTAGGGTGATCTGGTTTCCCTCCCCCGTGTCAATTCTGGCTATAAATTCACCCACACGATTAAAGTCATAGATTAATTCTTGCTCCTGATAACCCGGTCTTAGGTCTAATTGAATCTTCTTTTTTAAAACACTTATTCCCTTCATCGTTTTGATTTTTAAGTGTACGGATGTATTACGGTTTTGGTCATGACTATTATAGGTAGCTGAAAATAGTTTTAATGGCTGTGTAACAAGGTGGACCATTGGAGGCTTCTGTCGTCCTGCCAGAACGGATTCTATGGGATGTCGGGTTTGGAATTTAGAAACATTTGGTCCTTCTTCAATCTGAACAGCATCTACCCAAACTTTACCTAAATTCTTACCTGTGATCATCAGGTCAACAACACCCTGAGAAACAAGATGTTCTGTTACAAAACTAAACTGGTAGCGCTTCCACTGATTTGATAAGGGCATTGCTAAACTTCGAGCATCAGGCCCTTCAAAAGATAGATAGGTTAATGATTTGTCTGCCTTTATTTGACTCCAGTCTAATGGCCGAGTCCAAAAACACAACATCAGTGAAGCAGGATTACTATCTCCTTTTACATAGGCTGAAAGAGTATATACTTGACCTCCTTTAACTGGAATTACGGGTGATGTCAAATGACCTTGAGCGATTCCTTCTTTTTCATCTAGCGTAACCTGGGCAACATAACTTCCTTCAACGGCTTCAGCTAACAGCCGTCTAGGAGGCCATTCTTTGGGTTGCTGATCTGTTGCTGCTAAATTGATTGTAAGAGGATTTAAAATGTCAGCCCAGTTAGTTGGCTGTCTAGGTTCTTCTCCAAACGGTAGCTCAAAACTGGCATTAGGCAAGAGATTTAGAGGAGATGATAGTTTGTTAGACCTTAATAAAGTTCCTGTCTCTCTATCCAAAAAATTTGGAGATACTAATCTGCCTAAAAGGCCAGCAACAAGTAAAAACAATAAAAACCAACTTCCTTTATTCATATGGAGACCTCCTTTGTCATAATAAATGCTTTAGCAACATCACTTCTCGTGGGATGTATCTACTTTAATTTTATGACAAACTAATATTTTGAATCTAAATCAGAATCACATACGGTTAAGAATCTATATTCTTTTTTTCTGGTTTTTTAAGACAATTCTTTGAGAGACCGAATAGCCCATGCAACATGAAGGGCAGACCCAATAGAAAAAGCCTCTTCATCTACTTTAAAACGGGGATGATGGACACCATATTCTGCACCAACTTTTTGATTACCCACCCCGAGCGCTAAAAAACAACCCGGAACTTTCTGAAGATAATAAGCAAAGTCTTCACCTCCCATAATAGGAGGAGAATCTGTAACTTGTTCAGATCCTAACAAGTCACGTCCTATTTCTTGGGCAAGATTCCAGCAATGGGCATCATTGATGGTAGGAGGGCAATCATCTCCAGGGAAATTAACTTCAGTTTGACCACGATTTGCCATAACAACATGTTCAGTGATTTCCCTTACCCTCAGTTGGAGCAGCTGTAAATCTTCAAGGGTTAAAGCACGAAGAGTTCCCTTAATTTCTATTTCTGGAGGTATCACATTAAATGCTTCACCAGCTTTAATAGCTGTGATGCTCACAACACCAGGTGTAAGGGGGTCAAATTCTCGAGAGATAATTGTCTGAAGCTCAATAATTACTTTTGCCGCCATCACTATAGGATCAATTGTCTGGTGTGGCATTGCAGCATGTCCTCCCTTACCATGAAGTTTGATTTGCAATTTACTAGTAGCTGCCAAAAAGGTGCCTGACCGTCCTGTAATTGAACCAGTAGGTGACGAAGGCCAAACGTGAATGCCAAAAATTCTCTGTACAGCTGGCTGATCCAGGGCACCTTCCTGGCACATCAGCTCCCCACCTGCACCTCCTTCTTCAGCAGGTTGAAACAATAACTTCACCATACCGGGTAATTGATCCTCGTACTTTTTAAGAAGCCTGGCAGCCCCAAGAAGCATAGCTGTATGACAATCGTGACCACATGCATGCATTTTTCCCTCTGCCTCACTCTTAAACGAAACATCTGCTTCTTCAGTAATAGGTAAGGCATCCATATCTGCCCGTAACGCAACACAAGGAGAATCATGTTTCCCAATCTGAGCAAGAACTCCTGTCTTTGCAATAGGTGATCGATAGGAAATTTTAAGTTGATCAAGAGTTTCACAAACCAATTTATTAGTTTGTACCTCCTCATACAGTAATTCTGGCCATCGATGAATGCGCTGACGCAATCCAGCAATCCAATCTTGAATCTCATAAGCTTCTTGTAAAATTGCCTTTTGGTTCATTAGTTCCATCTCCTTAAAATGTACCTGACTAGTGGCCACTTAACTAGATCAGATAAGTTCTATTTGTCAGGATAGTTTCCACAATTTTGCTGCATTTAATCCTAGAATCTTTTCTACATCCTCCTGAGTAAAAAATTTCATTTTTTCACGAATCAACGATAGTTCTTGACTAAGCATGGGTCGGTTATACGCTGACCTAGCAGAACCTGGATAACCAGTGCCCCATAAAAGACGATCGGGACCAAACTGCTCATAAACCGTTTTTACCCAGTGATGGAACTTATAAAAAGGATATGGTGCCTTTGAAACTGAAGTAAGCTCAGATACCTTAACCCAAACATTAGGATAGTTTGAAAAAGCTAAAAGCTTTTTTAGTTCGGGCATAGGGTCTGCAACCGACAAATCAATTTGGGAAAGATGATCAATACAGATCTTGACATCAGGATGTCGACGGACCATTTCCTCTAGCTTAGACAGTTGCTGAGTCGAAATATAAAAATTAAAAACAGTATCGAGCTTTTCTGCTGTTTTCCATAGTTTGTCGGTATAGGTGTCATTAAGCCAAGCATCTCCACCGTTATTACCATTGACATAATAAATTGGACTAAAACGCATTCCTGAAAGACCGTGTTCCTTTACCCAATACTCTAGTTTTTTAGCAACTTGAGGGTCAGTAGGGTCGATCAAACCATGCCCTCGAAAACGATCTGGGTAAGACCTTATGCTATCAACGACATAACTATTATCCCAGCCATGAAAAATAACCTGAATTAGAATAGAGTGAGTCACTCCATTTTGATCCATATCGGCAAGAAGCATTTCAGTGGTTGCTTCGCTTGGAATATCATCATAAGAAAATTTTGGCTTATAAGGATGCACAACTGGATATCGTTTCTGATCATTTGCCCAAACATGCATATGGGTATCAACAACAAATTTCTGATCTTCTTTTAACAGTTCCCTTTTCTCTCCAACACAAGAAAAAAATGGTAACGCCACACCAACTGAACCTAGTATTCCTGTAGACTTAACCATTGATTTGCCAAATTGACGTCGGCTAATGCAAGGATCTGCTAATATTTTTTTAGACATACTCACCTCTCTTGACTCAACTTTACCAACTTATTGGGAGGTAATCTTGAATAAAGAATATTTCCCGCCATTATATTGCTACCAATTGCGGTTACAATCTGCAGGTAATGACAAAGAACAAATTATTGCCCTATACAGTAGGCTAATAAAGTACCAATAGCCGAATTTTACTACCTATCGAAAAAAATCATAATAACACCACAAATATATACTTCATCGTAATCTTCTCCAAGTTTTCCAAAGTAGGAAAATCCAACCACTTATTAAGCATATTCCTCCAAAAGGAGTTATACTAACCCAAAACCCAATCCCTGTAAGACAATAAACATAGAGACTACCAGAGAAAAGAACAATACCTATTAACCACATCCAGCCGGACCATTGGAGGTCTTCCTCCATCCAGCGATCAATAGCCAATCCTAAAACAATAAGACCAAAAGCATGATACATCTGGTAGCGGACCCCAACCTCAAAAACATTGAGCATCTCTGCAGAGAGTTTATGTTTTAGAATATGTGCACCAAAAGCCCCGGCAGAAACTCCAAAGGCTGCCAACAGACACCCCATTCCAAACCAAAATTTTGCCATTTTCAGTTCTCCTTGTAGAACTTTTTCTAAACAATGTTTTTAAAACATTCTATTTTTTAGTCTACATTAAACGTTAATTGATAGACTTCTAAAGAAACATGAGCACATAAATAATAATCCTATGAAACTAAATATGGCATTGTAGCAGGTATATTCCTCCGTAGGCACAGAACAGCATAACCACTTACCAACAAAGGCTTTACATCTCCCAGCTCTCTCTTATCCTCAGCAGAGAGAAGCATGGAGACTCCTACTTATACGGTTAAAACAGCCACCAGAACAGCCATTTGTTTTTTACATCTCTTGGTAGATAGCTCTACTTTTTCAAAAGGTGGTCAAACGCTAAAAATATTTTCTTATTTTTTTTAATCAAAGGTATTGGGTCTTCTGGGTAGAGCCAATTGTAGATCCTGA
>CAYWYX010000077.1:0-8938 GCA_964462735.1 uncultured Acidobacteriota bacterium
TTTGCTGATTAAATTATTCCGTTGTAGTTACTGAGATTGGAAAGCGGGTGGTCTACGTTGAATGACAAAATTCGCATTCGATTAAAGGCATACGATTATCGAGTATTGGATCAGTCTGCTAGTGAAATTGTTGAGACGGCTAAGCGCACTGGTGCACGAGTTGCTGGTCCAATACCACTTCCAACAGCTAAGAATAAATTTTGTGTTCTTCGTTCTCCTCATGTGGATAAGAAATCTAGGGAACAATTTGAAATTCGGACTCATAAGCGATTGTTAGATATATTGGAACCAACGCCTCAAACAATAGATGCATTGATGAAACTTGATCTTCCAGCTGGAGTTGACGTTCATATTAAATCCTATAGTAAAGAACACGATTGAATGAAGTTAGAAAGTGGAAACCCGGCCTTTTAAGAGGAGTAAATCAGCTTTTTGACTTAATTAGGGAGAAGTTCGATGGTCAATGGTATTTTAGGCGTTAAAATCGGAATGACACAATTATTTTTAGAAGGAGGTACTGTAGTACCTGCCACTGTTATTCGAGCAGGACCTTGTGTAGTTATTCAAAAAAAGACGACTGATAGAGAGGGTTACTCTTCAGTCCAGTTGGGATTGATTGAGTCAACTGCCCCCAAAAAAATTAATAAACCGCTATCAGGTCATTTAGAAAAGGCTAAGGCACCACCTGTTCGGTATTTAAAAGAGTTTAAGTTGTTGGATTCTTCGGAAGATACAAAGGTTGGGAATAAGGTTTTAGTCGACCAATTTAGTGACAAAGATGAGGTGAATGTTACTGGAATTAGTAAGGGGAAAGGTTTTGCTGGTGTAATTAAGCGTCATGGATTCAGTGGTGGTGTTGCTAGCCATGGTTCGATGTTTCATAGAGCTCCTGGTTCTATTGGACAATCGGCATATCCCTCTCGGGTATTCAAGGGGACGCGGAGTCCAGGCCATCTGGGAGTAAGTCGTGTAACGGTAAAAAACCTTAAAGTTGTCAAGGTGGATCCAGTAAAGAACTTGTTAATTGTTAAGGGTAGTGTCCCTGGGGCAAATGGGGATTATTTGATTGTGTGCAAGAAAAAACCTTCTTAATGATGAAAAACTTAAGGATGACTTTGTGGCAAAAATTCAGGTGATTAATTTACATAATAAGGTTGTTGGAAACGTAGCACTCCATGATACGGTTTTTGCAGCTAAAGTTAATAGGAGCCTATTATATCTAGCAGTAAAACATCATCGAGATTCCCTACGGCAAGGAACCCATTCAACCAAGACCCGCGCTATGGTTAGGGGAGGAGGTAATAAGCCTTGGAGACAAAAGGGTACTGGTAGGGCTCGAGTTGGTAGTGCTCGAAATCCAATTTGGCGACATGGAGGAGTAGCTCATGGGCCTAAACCAAGGTCCTATAAATTTCATTTGCCAAGAAAGATGTTGTTGGGCGCTTTAAGATCAGCCTTGACTGACAAGTTCAATTCTGAAGGGGTCAGGGTGGTGGATGAATTTGTGTTACCTAATCACAAGACTAAGGACTTTAATAAGGTTCTTCAAAAACTTGAAGTAAAAAAAAGACTTCTGATCGTTGATAACGAGGACAACAATAACTTGATTCGGGCATCTCGAAATTTGACTGAAGTCAAACTAGTATCAAGTCAAAAAGTTACCGTTTATGATTTACTTAAACATCGAAACATTCTTTTTTCTAAATCAGCGATTGAAAAACTTCAGGAGGGTCTCCAGCCTTGAGTCTATTCGAGATCATTAGGCGGCCGATAATTACTGAAAAAGCACTTGATCAAAAAGAGGATCAAGGGATTCTCTGTTTTGAAGTTCAGATCTGGGCGAACAAACAAGAAGTGAAAAAAGCTATTGAAAAATTGTTTAGTGTAAAAGTAGCTTCTGTAAAGACAGCTACTTTCAAAGGAAAAGAACGCCGTCAAGGTCGTTATACTGGATACAAAGCGAACTGGAAAAAAGCTTTTGTTAAGCTTCAACCTGGAGAAAAAATGATTGAATATGCGGAGAATGCTTAACTATGGGCCTCAAATCTTTTAGACCTTCTACACCATCCCTCCGTTTTAGTACAGTAACAACGTTTGAGGGAATCAGCAAAAAACGTCCTAATAAAGGTCTTAGTTGTTCAAATGCGCGAAGTGGTGGAAGAAATAATTTAGGTCGAATGACAGTCCGACATCGGGGTGGCGGGCACAAACGTTTATATAGAATTGTTGATTTTAAAAGAGAGAAGTTTGGAGTTCCTGCTAGGGTGGCCTCTCTTGAATATGATCCTAATCGTTCTGCCCGAATAGCTCTCCTTCATTATTTCGATGGAGAAAAACGCTATATCATCCAACCTATTGGATTAGAAATAGGTTCTGTTGTAGTTTCTGGTCCAGAGGCTGATATCCTAGTGGGTAATGCATTACCACTAAAGAATATTCCCCTTGGAACCACAATTCATAATATTGAATTGCGAAAGGGAAAAGGTGCGCAGCTTGCTCGTTCAGCTGGAAGCTCTGCTCAGTTAGTTGCTAAGGAAGGGGCGTATGCTCAAGTTAAGATGCCTTCTGGTGAGGTAAGGAGAATTCACATTGAATGTTTGGCAACAGTTGGCCAAGTTGGAAATTTGGACCATAGCAATACCAGCTTAGGTAAGGCTGGGAAATGGCGTTGGTTAGGCAGGAGACCTTCAGTTCGAGGAGTTGCTATGAATCCTGTTGACCATCCACATGGTGGAGGTGAAGGCCGAAGCTCAGGTGGAAGACACCCTGTAACACCGTGGGGGCAACCAACTCGCGGTTTTAAGACCCGAAACAATAAGCGAACTGATCAGTTTATTGTTAAGCGAAGAGGAAAATAATTTGGATAAGGGAGAAAATTGAATGAGTCGATCAATAAAAAAGGGGCCTTTTGTCGACCGCAACATAGAGAAAATAGTTGATGGAATAACTAAAGGTTTTGAAAAGAAGGTAATCAAAACTTGGTCACGTCGTTCAACCATTACTCCAGAAATGGTTGGTCTTACCTTTGCCGTACATAATGGCAAAAAGTTTATTCCGGTTTTTGTTACAGAAAATATGGTAGGACATAAATTAGGTGAGTTTTCACCTAGTAGGGTCTTTAGGAGTCATAGTTCTAAAGCTGCTACAGAAAAAACAGCGTCTCGGAGTTAAAATATTCTTTAAGAGGAGTTGTAAATGGAAGCTTGTGCCACAGTTAGATTTATCAGTGGTTCTCCCCAAAAGATCCGTTTGGTGATTGATCTAGTTCGTGGAAAAAATGTTTCAGATGCTCTTAATATTTTGAAAATTACAAAGAAGAGGGCAGCTGGTCAAATTACTAAAGTTCTTAGGTCAGCTATCGCTAATGCAGAACAGAAAGAAGAAGCTGGTGATTTAGATCAATTATGGATTAGTAAGGCTTATGTGAATGAAGGTCCTAGGATGAAAAGAACCCGGCCAGCACCGATGGGCAGGGCCTTTCGTTTTCAGCGTCGTATGAGTCATATTTCTATTTATGTGTCAGATAAATAATTGAAGGAGGAAACTCTTGGGACAAAAGGTACACCCCTTTGGACTTCGACTGGGTTATAACAAGACTTGGCGTTCACGTTGGTATGCAAAAAAAGATTATGTTGAGCTACTACATGAAGATCTTCAGTTGAAGAAAGAACTCAAAAAGAAACTTGGGCATGCGGGTGTGTCTACTATTGAAATTGAACGTCCTGGAAATAAAATTAGAATTACAATTTTTACTTCCCGTCCTGGAATCATTATTGGTCGTAAGGGATCTGAGATTGATAAACTTAAATCTGATATACAGAAGCGTACTAAACGAGATGTTTTTATCAACATTAATGAGATTCATAGGCCGGAGTTAGAAGCCCAGCTAGTTGCTGAATCTATTGCTCTACAACTTGAGAAACGCATCGCCTTTCGTCGAGCCATGCGTAAAGCTGTGGACTCTGCTTTAAAAGTCAATGCTAAGGGGATTAGGGTTTGTTGTGCCGGCAGGCTTAATGGTGCGGAAATTGCTAGAACAGAATGGTATTTGAAGGGTCGGCTTCCACTGCATACTCTAAGAGCTGATATTGATTATGGCCTTGCTGAAGCTTTTACGACTTATGGGTTAATTGGAGTTAAGGTTTGGATTTATAAAGGGGAACTGTTCCCTAGTATTGCTAAGAAGACTCAGGAAATTGGGGCTAAGCTTTAGGAGTAGAGATAGGATTTAACTTATGTTAATGCCTAAGAAAGTAAAGTACCGTAAGCAACAGAGGGGACGAACTTCGGGCAAAGCTTGGCGTGGTTCGGGAATTGCGTTTGGAGACTTTGGTTTAAAGGTAATGGAACCTGCTTGGATTACTGACAGACAAATTGAAGCAGCGCGGATTGCAATGACAAGATTTGTTAAAAGAGGTGGTAAAATCTGGATTCGTTTGTTTCCGAGTAAGCCTGTGACAAAAAAACCTGCTGAAACTCGTATGGGTAAGGGTAAAGGAGCTCCAGAGGGATGGGTCGCAGTAGTTCGCCCGGGTAAAGTAATCTTTGAGATGGAAGGTGTAAACGAAGAAATTGCTCGAGAAGCTATGCGTCTAGCAGCAAATAAGCTCCCATTGCAAACCAAGTTTGTTTCTAGGTCAGATACGAGGACTGTATTATGACTCCGGATAAAGTAAGAGATTTATCAGATGATGAACTTGTTTCTCAACAACAAGAACTATTGGAGAAGATCTTCCGATTACGTTTTCAGTCGTCTGTTGGTCAGGCTGAAGGAGCCCAGAAAATTCAGGAATTTAAAAAAGATGTTGCACGAATTAAAACGATTCAAAGGGAGCGTCAACTTAAGCAAAAAGAAGTTTGAAGTTTTAGGATAATTTTTTCAGGATTAAAACCAATATCGTAAAAAGAGTGAAACCTACTAATGGAAAGTGAAAAAAATCAGCTGTCAGATTTTTCGAAAACTAGTCAAAGAGCTGTAAAAATAGGTATAGTTAAAAGCAATCAAATGAATAAAACGGTTGTTGTTTCAGTGAAACGGCGGGTTGCCCATCCCCTTTATCGCCGAGTTGTGACTCGTACAACTAATTTTCTGGCACACGATGGCAAAAATTCTTGTGGTGTGGGGGATACTGTTTCAATTGTTGAGACTCGTCCAATCAGTAAGTTGAAGAGGTGGCGTCTATTAAAGGTGATTAGAAAAGCTAGTTGATTTGAATTAATTTAAACAAATGTAATTGTTGGTGGAGCCTTCTGTATGATTCAAATGGGAACTATTTTAGAAGTAGCTGATAATTCAGGAG
The DNA here is from genome assembly GCA_964462735.1 of uncultured Acidobacteriota bacterium. Classification (GTDB taxonomy): domain Bacteria; phylum Acidobacteriota; class Terriglobia; order Versatilivoradales; family Versatilivoraceae; genus JAKUNG01. The sequence goes on from CAYWYX010000077.1 coordinate 5,301, forward strand.
CTAAGAAATTAGCTTGTATTTCACCTTTGGGAGGATCTACTGGTAGAAAGGCTAGGTTGGCAGATATAGTTACAGCTTCTGTAAAAGAAGCAACTCCTTCTGGAGCTGTTAAAAAGGGCAAAGTTGTAAAAGCTGTTATTGTACGAACTCGTAAAGAGGCTCGACGCAAGGATGGTTCTTATATTAAGTTTGACCAAAATGCTGCCGTCCTAATTGATGATGGTGGCAATCCAGTTGGAACAAGAGTTTTTGGTCCAGTTGCTCGAGAATTACGAGAAAAGCGTTTTATGAAGATTGTTTCTCTTGCTCCAGAGGTGATCTGAGATGGTACGATCTTATAGCATTGACCTTCGTAGAAATGACCAGGTGAAAATTATTGCAGGAAAAGATCTGAATAAGGTTGGACGAATCTTGAGGATTGTTCCGGATAAGCATCGGGTAGTAGTCGAGGGAATTAGCATGATTAAACGGCACACCCGACCCAATCCAAGTCAGAATTTAAAGGGTGGTATCATTGAGCGAGAAGGATCTATCCATATTTCAAATGTCATGATGTTTTGTAGTGCCTGTAATAGTCCAACACGTATTGGTCATCAGTTTCTCGCGGATGGTAAGAAGATACGAATATGCAGAAAATGTGATGCGTCCTTGGATAGTTAAACTTTTTTGAACGAGTCAGAACGAGTCAGTTGGATGAGGAGAGTAGTTCTAATGAGTCGTTTATACGATCTTTATCAACAACAGATTATTCCGGAATTAAAAAAGCAGTTTGATTACCAAAATGTTATGGCTATTCCTAAACTTACCAAAATAGTAGTAAATGTTGGATTAGGTGAAGCCATTCAAAATCCGAAACTTTTGGATTCTGTTGCAAGTGAGTTGGGCACGATTACTGGGCAAAGACCGGTAATTAACCTTGCTAGAAAATCAATAGCTGCCTTCAAGCTTCGCAAAGGAATGGCAATTGGGTGTTCAGTAACTTTAAGGGCTAATCGCATGTATGAGTTTTTTGATCGTTTGGTTAGTATTGCTTTACCTAGGGTGCGAGATTTTCGAGGACTTTCTCCTCGTTCTTTTGATGGTAGAGGAAATTATACTTTAGGATTGCGTGATCAACTGATTTTTCCAGAAATTGACTATTCTAAAGTAAACAAAATAAATGGAATGAATGTTTCTATAATTACGAATGCTAAAACTGACAATGAAGCGCGGACACTGTTAGGTCTGTTAGGACTTCCTTTCCGCAAATGAGGTCTGTGAAATGGCTAGAACTTCTCACGTAGCTAAAGCTAGAAAGACTCCTAAATTTAAGGTACGTCAACATAACAGATGTAGACGGTGTGGTCGGCCTAGGGGGTTTTTGCGTAAGTTTGAGTTATGTCGACTGTGTTTTCGCCAGCTTGCTCTTAGAGGTGAATTACCTGGAGTCATAAAATCAAGTTGGTGATTCCACTTTTTCAGATAAATAATTTGGAGCGTAAAAAGAATGAGTTTGACTGATCCTGTTGCTAATTACTTAACTTTAATTCGAAATGCATTACGAGCTCGGCATCAAAAAGTTGATATACCTAGTTCTAGCCTATTGTCAAGTGTTTCTCAAATTCTGAAAGAAGAAGGCTATATAAATAACTTTAAGGTTATGGATGAGGGTAGTAAGACCTTTTTAAGGATTTATCTCCGTTATGGACCCAAAGGAGAAAAGGTAATTTCTGATTTACAGCGAGTTTCCCGTCCAGGCTGTAGAATATATGTTTCTAAGGAAAACATTCCTTTAGTATTGGGTGGATTAGGTATTAATATTCTTACTACTTCTAAAGGGTTAATGAGTGGTTCAAAAGCCCGTAAATCAGGGCTAGGCGGTGAAGTATTGTGTAGTGTTTGGTAATTTTCAATTGATGTTTAATGGAGTTGGTATGTCTCGAGTTGGGAATAAAATCATATCCCTTCCAGATGGGGTCAAGGTTAATATTTTAAAGGATCAGGTTGATGTTCAGGGTCCAAAGGGAAAACTGAGCAGTCCCATTCCTGAGGGAATTACTTTCAAGGTAACTGACGATGGAATTTTGGCAATTCGTTCCTCAGAATCAAAGCAACAAAAATCTCTCCATGGATTAGCTCGTAGTTTGTTGGCTAATGCTGTAACTGGAGTTAATGAGGGCTTCAAAAAGGAGTTAGACATTGTTGGCATTGGCTATAGAGCTGAAAATAAAGGAAAGTTGATTGTTTTCAATCTGGGCTTTTCGCATCCGATTGAATTTTTAATTCCCCTTGGAATTAATATTGATGTTGAGAAACAAACTCATTTGATCGTTTCAGGAGCCGATAAACAAAAAGTAGGTCAAATAGCTGCTGACATTCGGTCTTTGCGTAAGCCAGATCCATATAAAAACAAGGGTGTTCGATATACGGGTGAAAAGCTTAAGAAAAAGGTTGGTAAAACTGCAGCAACTGTCTAGTTAGTTATGGTCTGTCTAAAAGTGTGAGAGCAAGAAGAATAGTTTGACTGATGAGGGTTTTGATGGCAAAAACAGCTTCTAGAGGGCAAAGAAGAAAACGAATTCATGAACGGGTTCGTAAGAAAGTAAGAGGACCCAGTAGTCGTCCTCGTCTTAATGTTTTCCGTTCATCTAGACATATCTACGCCCAAATTATTGATGATGACCATGGTCAAACTTTGGCTGCTGTTTCGACTATTGATAGGATAATTAAGGAAAAGAATGGCAATGGTGGAAACATGGCTGCTGCAAAGATTGTAGGTGTTGAAATTGCTAGGCGAGCAATAACCAAAGGAATTAAGAATGTAGTTTATGATAGAGGTGGTTATCTTTTTCACGGCCGAATTAAAGTTTTGGCAGATGCAGCCCGAGAAGAAGGATTGGAATTTTAATTTTTAACGGTCGTTTTGTCTTCTAGTGTTAACAAAGGGTAAATATTTAAGGAGGATATTTGAAAAACAGTAGAGATCTACAAGACTCACAAATGAAAGATCAAGTAGTATCGATTAATAGGGTAACTAAAGTAGTAAAAGGCGGGAAAAATCTTAGTTTTAGTGCTCTAGTAGTAGTAGGAGACGAAAATGGTAGGGTAGGTTATGGAAGTGGTTCAGCTAGGGAAGTGCCTCAGGCAATCCGCAAAGCAACTGAGACGGCAAAAAAAAATCTGATTACAGTTGCTATGAAGGGAACTTCAATTCCTCATTTGGTAGTTGGTCGATTTGGAGCAGGTCGTGTGTTGTTAAAACCAGCAGCTGATGGAACTGGAGTGATTGCTGGAGGGCCGGTCCGAGCTGTCATTGAGTCAGTAGGAATTCGGAATGTCCTAACAAAATCGTTGGGGAGCGCTAATCCCGGTAATGTGGTCAAGGCAACTATTGATGGTCTTAAGCAGCTAAGAGATGTGGTTGAGGTTGCCCGTCTTCGTGGAAAATCCCCAGAGGAAATTTTGCAAGGCATGGAGCGATCTCGTAAATGAATGAGGAACTAGAAGGAAAAGCAGCTTCTGCAAAAAAGGTAAAGGTTAGTGAAGCCAAGAAACCGGCAGCTTCTGCAAAAAAGGTAAAGGTTAGTGAAGCCAAGAAACCGGCAGCTTCTGCAAAAAAGGTAAAGGTTAGTGAAGCCAAGAAACCAGTAGCTTCTGCA
>CAYWYX010000077.1:9038-11535 GCA_964462735.1 uncultured Acidobacteriota bacterium
AGCTTCTGCAAAAAAGGTAAAGGTTAGTGAAGCCAAGAAACCAGTAGCTTCTGCAGAAAAGGTAAGGCCTAGTAAGATAGAGAAATCAGAAAAACAGTTAAGAATTAAACTAGTTAAAAGTAGTATAGGGTTTTCATCTAAACAGAAAAAAGTAATTCAAGGGTTAGGTTTTTCAAAATTAAATCAAACGATTGCCCGTCCAGATACACCTCAAATTAGGGGAATGGTTTTTAAAGTTAAACACCTTTTGGAAGTTACCAAAGACTAGCTAAAAGTTGAGAGTTTTCTATGATTGGATTACATGATTTAAGACCTCCGTCTGGTTCAACTAAGAATAACAAGCGTCGTGGAATTGGAAGAGGATCTGGCTTGGGGAAAACTGCAGGTCGAGGTAATAAGGGTCAGAAGTCTCGTTCAGGTGCTCATAGTAAGAGAGGTTTTGAAGGTGGACAGATGCCTTTACAACGTCGTTTGCCAAAACGTGGGTTCACAAATATTTTTAAGAAACAAATAGTGGTGGTTAATCTTAATAAGCTAAAAGAATTCCCTGCTGGAACAGCAATCTCTCCCCAAACCCTTATTGAAAAGGGAATTATTAAAAAAATTAAGGATGGAGTTAAAATCTTGGGTCAAGGAACCTTGTCTCAGTCTCTCAATGTTTCTGCCCACTATTTTAGTCAAAATGCCCGGGATAAGATCAGCAAATCAGGTGGCACTACCCAAGAAATTAAATGATCGAAAGTTTGCGTAACATTTGGAATATGAAGGACCTAAGAACAAGGATTCTTTTTACCTTGGCTATCTTAGCAGTTTATAGAGTTGGAGCTTTTATTCCAACTCCTGGAATTAATACTGAAGTCCTGCGTCAAATTTTTGACCGCAGTCGAGGAACAGTATTAGGGTTTTTGGATCTCTTTTCTGGCGGCAACTTTGGTAATTTTACCATTTTTGCTTTGGGTATTACCCCGTATATTACTGCCTCTATCATTCTACAACTCTTGACAGTGGTTTGGCCCTATTTAGAACGTTTGTCAAAGGAAGGAGAACTTGGTCGGAAGAAGATTACTCAATACACCCGTTATCTTACAGTGTGCCTTAGCTTAATACAGTCTGTTGGAATTGCTTCTTTTTTGCAAAGTATGCCAGCAGAAGGTGGGGCACAGGTTGTTACAAATCCTGGTTTTGGTTTTGTGTTCATGACAATGTTAACCCAGACCTGCGGAACTGCCTTTATAATGTGGTTAGGCGAAAGGATTTCTGAACGAGGTATTGGTAATGGAATGTCACTAATCATTTTTGCTGGCATAGTAAGTGGGCTACCTAGTGCTACTCGTGGGATCTTTAGTCGTTTAATTCAACAACAATGGAGCCCCTTATTTGTAATTATTCTTCTAGCAATTATGGTTGTTGTTGTCGGTTTTATTGTTTTAGTTGAACGTGCACAGCGTCGTATTCCGGTGCAATATGCAAAACGTGTTGTAGGACGTCGGGTAATGGGTGGACAAGCTACCCATCTACCTTTAAAGGTGAACGTTGGTGGAGTAATTCCAGTGATCTTTGCTTCATCTGTTCTAACCTTTCCACAGACCTTTGGCTTAATGTTTCAGGAAAGTCGATTTTTTAATAGCCTAACAGACGCCCTTAGATTTGGTGAGCCACTTTATAACCTTCTCTTTGTGACTTTTATAATCTTCTTTTGTTATTTTTATACTTCGATTGTTTTTAATCCAACCGAGGTAGCTGATAACATGAGAAAATATGGAGGATTTATTCCAGGAATTCGTCCTGGAAGAACAACAGCTGAACATGTGGAAACTATTCTGACTCGTATTACTTTTGCTGGGGCCATATACTTAGCTTTGATTGCTGTGATTCCAGAATTTATGATTACAGGGTTTCATATTCACCATTTACCCTGGGTAGGTAGCTATTTTGAAAGTCTTCCTAATTGGATTTTAAACGGTATGGGTGTACAGTTTTATTTTGGTGGAACTTCACTACTAATTGTTGTTGGTGTGGCAATGGATACAGTGCAGCAAATAGAAGCTCAATTAATTATGCGTAACTACGATGGATTCTTAGGACCCAGAGGAAGAAGGATTAGAGGTCGTCGGTCTTGAGCAAGTCACATCACTATTGTTTAGGTTTAGACAGGATTTTTCTTCTTTAAAGTCAGTTTAAATTCTGTATAATTAGTAACTTGTCTTTTAGAGAAGGTCTGAGGATTGGATGTGAATGTCAAAAGAAGATGCTATTGAAGTAATGGCCACGGTTCTCGAATCGTTACCAAATGCCATGTTTAAGGTGGAATTGGAAAATAAGCATGAAGTTCTCGCCCATATTTCTGGGAAAATGCGTAAGAACTTCATTCGAATTTTGCCTGGGGATAAAGTAGCTGTTGAATTATCTCCTTATGATCTAACTCGTGGTCGAATAGTATACCGCTATAAGTAAATGTTATGAAAGTTCGTGCTTCTGTAAAAAAAATGTGCCCAAA
>CAYWYX010000078.1:0-8434 GCA_964462735.1 uncultured Acidobacteriota bacterium
ACATAGTCCTTTGGAGCTCCTTGACCCAGGGCATACATCCCTCCTAAAACAGCTTGAGCCTTAGTATGTCCCTGTTCAGCAGCTCTTCTGGCCCAATAAGTAGCTAACTGGTCGTCTTGAGGAACACCATGACCAATCTTATACATATATCCTAAATTGATTTGAGCCTTAGCATATCCCTGCTCAGCAGCTCTTCTAAGCCACTTAGCAGATTTTTGGTAATCTTGAGGAACACCTTCACCTTTGTTATACATCACTCCTAAATTGAATTGAGCATCAGCAAAGCTTTGTTCAGCAGCCAGCTTGAACCACTTAACAGCTTTTTGATAATCTTTAGGAACACCTTTACCTTCGTTATACATTCCTCCTATAAGGGCTTGAGCAGAAGGATTTCCCTGTACTGCAGCCCTTCTCCACCACTTCATGGCTTCTTGGTAATCTTGAGGAACACCTAATCCTAGGTGATAAATGCTTCCTAAAACAGCTTGAGCTTCAGCATCTCCCAGCTCAGCCCTTCTAGCCGTCTCCCTAATTACCTCTGGAGTGTAGTTTAGGGAATCCTGCCCAAACAGACTAGTACATCCAGTAAGAAGGACTGCTATTAAGAAGTAGTTAATGACTCTCATGGCTTCTCTTTCTTGGGTTTGAATTCTTTGGCTAGTCGTTGAGCTTCAGCTATTTGGGAAGGAGTCATTTCAGTGGCTAGGACATCTCTTAATTCAGCAGAATTTTTATTTCCTTGAGCAGCAGCTAAGTTGAACCACTTGTAGGATAGGACATGGTCCTTTGGAACTCCTTCAGCAAAGTAATACATCACTCCTAAACTGAATTGACCATGAGCATATCCCTGCTCAGCAGCCCTTCTGTACCACTTCACAGCCTCTTGGCTATCTTGAGGAACACCAAGACCTAAGGAATACATCAATCCTAAAACACTTTGAGCCTCAGCATCTCCCTGCTCAGCCTTCCTAATATTCTCCCTAACTTGCTCTTGAGTTGGGTTTGGTGTTTCATCCTGCCCAAACACACTGGAGCCTCCAGTCAGGAGAACTGCTATTAGGAGGTAGTTAAGAATCCTCATAGTGTTACCTGTTTGCTAAGTAACCTAATAAAACAAATATGATGACGTAACCTACCAATAGAAGAAGGCAACCCCCACACCCATAGGTTGCAAACTTAACAGACGCATTTTCTCTTTTAGTTTTTTCCAGTAAGTTTTGTATTAAATCCTTTTTCTCCTTCTCATCAGTTTCTTTTCCTGCTTGCTTTACTAAATCTCTACCACAGTGTTTACATACGATTGCCTCATCCTGAATTTCTTCTGCGCAATAGGGACATTTTTTCATAATCTGATCCTCTTATCTAAGGTTTACAGATTTTACAGGGTCTATAACCAGCTGAGCTAGCTCTGGAGTAACCTTTGGTAATTCCTGCCCAAACACACTGGTACATCCAGTCAGAAGGACTGCTAGTAAGAGGTAGTTAATGGTTTTCATATTGTAGAATTACTAATTCTTTAACTTCCTCAGTCCTTTTGCTTGTTCACTAACGCAATATTCTGTCATTTGAAAATCAGGTTTCCATTTATTCCAGCACCTCTTTTTGATCTGACTCCAAAGTTTGCTGCTAATGTCAGTTGGATTAGCTCTACTTAATTTTCTTTCAGCAGATAACTGTTGGTCCCTGCAGTATGCCTGCATTTGAAAATCTGTTTTCCATTTCTTCTCGCACCTTTGAGTAATCAACTTTTTAACGTCCTTACTTCTATATGGATTTGTGACTTCTTTCTGTTTAATATCTCTGGCTTCTGCCTTCTGCTTTCTGCTTTTCTTTTCTCGCGCCTGTTCTGATTTTATTTTTGGTTTCTCAGTATTCCCACTTTTTTTAATTGGCGACAATTTTTGGGTCGATGGCTTGGAATCCTGTGTAGAAACTTTATCAGATTCAGTTTCAGTACTATCTTCCTCAAAGTCCCTCGTTGCACACCAACCAAGAAAAAGAATTACTAGAATCAAGCAACCCATTTTCTTTTTGCCCCAAGTCTTCCCCTGCAAAAAAAACTTTTTGGGGGTCTTTTCCTTCTGCTCAGTTTTTGCCTGTACTTGCTTGACTAAATCTCGACGACAGTGCTTACATACGATTGCCTCATCCTGAATTTCTTCTGCGCAATAGGGACATTTTTTCATAACCTAATCCTCTTGTTTTAGCCAAAGATCAATCACTGGCATTCAACTCGATTGGTATAGTTCTGTTTGTTAAGAAAGTTTCTACAATTTTACAACAATCAAAATATTTTTTAATTGAGCCTACTGAGCGGGAATATAAGCCCCATCCCCACTCCGCTGACCCGGACCTGCTCCATCATTAATAACACCATAGGTAATAAAAGGGTTATTCCCAGACGTTTTCCTTACCTTGACATAACCCTGGGTTGTTCCAGGTGCATAGGTAAGGATCGCACCAATCTGGTACCATTTCTTAGACGCAACTGTGACATTCACAGTAGTAACGAGAATTCCCGTTACCCCATCGTAGATGTCAATCTCAAAAACGCTGGAGCTGTTATCAATTTCACCGGTGTTAACAATCGCTAGGTTACTACGGTTTTCAGTATTTTGCTGAAGGCCATCTATTCCAGCCGTTCCAGTTGAAGAAGCCCCAAATGGCACAGCGTTGTAAAACAGGCCATACTGGCCACCGCCGCCAGGAGAACCCGTTCTGGCCCCAATCACAACTCCATTCATATCTCCGCTGGTAACACTGGCAAAAAGAGCTCCGGCAAAGGTCGTCCCACGTGAACCGATACCTGCTACGTTCTCTACCCGCAGATACTCCACAATGTTAGGGATAATAACCTGTTCAGTGGATTGCAGCGTTAGGTTAAAGTTCGCAGTATTATTGGCAGCTTGGATGGCATCAGCCACGAAACTAAATTGAATGGTCTTAGCGACGCTAGAAAAGTTGGTCACAATCAGTTCGCTATTGAAGGAGGTTGTTTCTACGATGACAGGCAACGTCTGGCCTATCTTCCCAACCAGGGAACTTTCAGTAACAGGAAATACAAACGAGCCATCAGAGTTAGCTTGATCATTGATCACTCCATAGGCATAGAAAGGCGCTGTTCCTGAAATCCGCTCAACCTTGACATAGCCGTTGGCAGTCCCTGAGGCTCCATGATTATTTAAAATGCCTCCAAACTGATGGAATCCTCCAGGGGGAAGCGTCACATTGGGCAGAATGGTTGAATTCAACTTAGTTTTATTTCCTGAAAATACCGTAACCCGCAGGGTAATGTTTCCTTGTGTTGCCGTTCCGGAATTCTGAAGTGCAACATTAGATCGATCAGTGGAATTCTGGCGTAGACCGCAAAGATAAACTGTTTCTGTCAAGCCGGCATCACTTGGAATCCCAGCATAAGCCAACCCTGCACGACCGTCGGGTACAGCTGTTGAGGTCCTGACCATGACCCCAACATCTGAAGCCCCCGAAAATTCAACTTCCAGAGTCCCTCCACGACTTCCTGATCCTGGAATAGGAATGCCCAGGCTAGCTAGATAACTGATCGCATCCGGGACGATCTTTTGCCTGCCTGCAGCCAGAGTATCTGAGCCGGTTCCTGTTCCCCCTCCAAAAGCAGCCCGATAGGTGTAATTAAGGGTTGCATTTTGGGTCCCACGGTTGGTCAAAACCATTTCAGAGGTGAAGTAAGAGTCATTTAACCCTGGAAGGCTAAGTACGATTGGAACAAAAGAACTGGTATTAGCTGTAGGAGAAGTAATCGTGATCGTTTTTGAGTAGGTATTGTCACTTTCATTACTTTCGGCGACAACCCCAGTGGGATCAGCAACAATCGTTACTGTATGCGACCCCAAGCTTAGGGATCCAATGGAAAAATCGAGAGCCGCCCTCCAACTGCCTGGGCCCATTGCCGTACTTGATATCCAAGTCTGTTTTACTTGTCCGTCCACGGACAATGAAATTTTAAAGCTGTCGGTGGCCGCTAAAGTTCCTGTGTTTTTTACTGCCCAGTCTACATAGAGTGTGTCACTGGGGGTAAGTACGGGACTATCAGCAGTGTTACCCTGTTGATTTGAAACTACAATCCGATCAGACCATCCGGGAGGTTTTAAAGGAACCAGGTTGGCGGGTTCCATAACATTGGAGGCCGTGAATGTCAGATTATAATCTGACCCTGTACTAGACCCGTTAACAATCGCAAAGTAATAACGACCAGCTTGAATGGGGGGAGAGCTATTTAGGTTGATTAAAATTTTTCCCCGTTCAGAATAATCTGACAGATAGTCAATGCCTGAAGCAGCTAGTTCAGCCCGCTGTCCAAAACGTCCTACCAAAATGATTCGCTTCCCCGACTCCGCTTGAAACTCCACCTTCAGTTCTTTTATAGTTTCTGGAATATCGATAAAAAACTGATCACCGTCTAGCACGTATCCTCCGGCTTCTGCTGGTGGGACAAAATTGCTGACGGTTAATCCTGAAGCCGCCATTGTGTTCAGTTGTGCCCCTCCTCCTTGAGTAACTGTGGCCGTCAAAGTAAATTCGATGGCATCTGAAGAAGGATTCCGCACCGAGATAAAGTAATAGTAAGTGTCTAGGGGAGGTGAAGAGTCACTGTTTATCAAGAGGGTTTGACTGCTGGACGGAAGGGTGGCGCTATATTCTGAAATTACGGTCCCATCATACCAGTTAACTCGACTAGTGCGTCGAACGTAAAAGTAGACATTGCTGTCTGCTGCGTGCTCCAAGTCAATCCGAAGCTGTGAGGCCCCGTAGGGAACCTTAATGACGTAGTTGGTATAATCAAGATAGTTTGCCGAAAGCGATCGATTAACAGGAACCCCTGATTCTAAGTTCATTCTGCCAGCTCGGAAGTTACCCGAATAAACTTGAGCTTTTACATAAAAGGTTGATTCAATTGGAGCATAATTAGCAACAGCGATGTAGTAACGCCCCCCTGGGATCAATTTTGGACTTGATGAATAATCTAGGAGTATCGTTTCTTGATGGGTGAAGGTTTGAGAGCGGGCATCTGCAACAAGATCACCGTCATCATCGATTTCAATTCTCTCTCCCCGTCTCACTAATAGATCTATATCCATTTCGGAGGTAGAACCCACTAAAAAGATTCTCAGGACAGAAGCATCCGAGGGAACATCAATAACATATTGCCTGGATCCTAACTTATAACCATTACCTGGCTCATCCACAGGATGAGCAGCAATGGTATCGAGGGGACTCCAGCTGTTATGGGTCAACAGTTCCTCATCCGTTCCCCCTCCTGAAGATGCAATCACAGTAGCTGACAGGGTGAAGTTAGTTGAAGAACTGGCACAGTTTGTAATCGCGATGAAGTAGGTGCTGCTTTGCAATGGAGGCGTTGATGTCAAAGTGATAGGGATAAGCTCATTGCCAGAGTAGGTTTTAGCGCTGTAGTCTGCGACTACTTGCCCACTCGCAAGACCAATTGCAATTTCTCGGCGCACGTAGAGATCAACATCAGCTGCAGCTATTAGCATGACATTAAGTATCGAACTCCCCACAGGCACTTCAATCGTGTACTGAGTTTTGAATAGGGCACAAGAGCCTGGTTCTGGAGCTGGAACAGTATCAGTAACTACTTCACCCGAGGCAATCGAGACAATTTTCGTTGGCAATGGTTCGATGATGCCCCGATTATTTAGTACCTGACGAATTGTCTGGAGATGGGAACCGTCATAAAGGGCCTGGTCCGCTTGGATAAGTGCCAGCAATCCTTGTTGAAAGTCAGCGGAACCGTCGCGGGGTAAATATGATAGCGAGCTGATCTGTTACCGAGTCCCCCAAAGAGTTTCTTAAATCCCACAAGGAACCTCCCCAAATCTTTCCAGTAGCATGTTCACTTTCTTCAACGACATCCTGGGGGAAGGTTTTGCTGTTGTCTAATCTTCTCGTACAGGGTTCCCCTACGACAACTCCTTCGCCCATACAAGGATCATTGAAAATGGTGGCAGAAAAATAGTCAGCATAGCCTTCATGCATTGCCCGCCCATAGGGTCTATTATCTAATGCATTTCCTGCACGGCGAGCATTAACTGAGTGACCAAACTCATGATAGATCACCTCTGCATCCAGTGCAGGATTGTTTAAGTAATCAGTTGGTGCCCCAAAAACTAGCTTGTTTTGAATTGATTCCTCTGGACAATTATTAAGATCATGTCTTGATCCTTCCACACAAAACGTGTCAGAAAAAGCGTTACCTCTGTGAGGAATCATGTGGGCTATTGCCCAGGTGGGTCGGGTTTGGGTAAACTTAAACTTATCAAAAAAAAAATCGTTAACCTGGTTAACGTGGTAATAAAGATTCTGCTCGGCAAAACGACGATCACTGGGGTTGTGGTTAAAACGTAGAGCTTCGCTATAGGACTCTCGCATATATTTGGTCTCAGATTGTTCGTTGTAGCTCCACACATCCGCAACATCTCCCTTTAAGTATCCCGAGTTGTCTAAATTTTTAAAGGTGCGCAGTTTTGTTTGTGGGGTCACTACAGCATTATCATCATAAACGCGGCCAACTCCATGGAACCCGCTTTGGGGACTTATTTTTTCTGCTTCAAAAATATGATCAATTTTCTTAACGATCTGGTTTGATTCAGCACTTATCAGGTATTCCCAGGAAGCTGGAGGCAGCTGGCTTGAAAGTGAAAGGTTCCAACTAATTTAACGCCTTACAAACCCTCAGGCTGGTCTGACAAAATTGTAGTCTCTACGGTAACAGGTACCACCACAGATAGCTCAATCTTGACTGCAAGTGATACGCTTTACATAGACTGGGCCATTAAGAATACCGGTACAGTTTCAGTTAACAACAGTTATGTCATTTCACTTTCCGTGGATGGCCAAGTCAAAAAAACCTGGACAACACCAAGTTTAAGCGGGGGATCTTTAAAGACTATCAAAGATTACTCCATTGGTTCTCTCCCCGCTGGCTCTCATAACCTTAATCTGGTGGTAGATTCTACCGGTGTCATCACAGAAGAAAATGAGGCGGATAATACATATTCAAAAACGATTACTATTGCCAATGCATGTTTCCAGATTAAGTCCAGCGTTTCACCTCAAGGTACTGGAACAATTACAAAAAATTTGTCCCCCAATTGTGGAGGTAGTAGTAGTAGTGTAAATACTTCCAGCGACGATGATCCCCAACCCAACCAGTCGGTCGAAGGACAGGATAAATTCTTTGAATCCCTCTCAGGAGTTAATAAGGCCAAAGCCTTTAGTTCGTTAAAGGCTTTGGCAGAAAAGGATGGGGTTGTGAGTGTGATTGTTGGTTTAAAAATCGGAGGTCAGCGATACCCAGACGGTCCACACTCTAACAGTCAAGGTGCTGCCGGTATTGCAGCACGAATGCCTATCATTGCTCAGGCTCAGACATCCTTCCTAGCTAGGTTGAGTAGCTATAATGTTTCATCCGTCAAGAGATTTAAAACCATTCCCTTCTTGGCAATGAGAGTGGACCTCGCAGCTTTGGAATATTTGTTGAAGGATCCAGATGTTCTATCTATTGTAGAAGATGAACTTAATGAACCTTTCCTTGAAGAAAGTGGTCCCCTGATTGGAGCTCCAACAGCCTGGACTCAAGGTTTTAGTGGAGCGGGCCAGACTATTGCTATCCTGGATACGGGAGTGGATAAAAATCATCCGTTCCTGCAAGGCAAAGTTGTCTCAGAAGCCTGTTATTCAACGACATCTCAAGACTTTACATCCCTTTGTCCTGATTCTGGAGATTCGACGGAACCTGGATCAGCAATGCCCTGTCAAAACGGCTGTGACCATGGAACACACGTGGCTGGGATTGCTGCAGGAAAAGGTACCACTCGTTCAGGGGTAGCAAAAGACGCCAACATTATTGCAATACAAGTTTTTTCGAAGGGATCTGACTCGTGGTGTGAAGACAACGAAGCTCCACCGAATTGTGTCAGGGCTTATGGGTCAGATATTATGTTAGGCCTAGAAAGAGTCTATGAACTTAAAGACGTCTTTAACGTTGCTGCGGCCAACATGAGCCTCGGGTCGGGAAAATATTCTAGCCATTGCGATTCAGCTCTTCCTGCTGCTAAGACTATTATTGACAACTTACGGGCAGTTGGAATTGCCACTGTCATTGCCTCCGGCAATTCGAAACATTCGGATGGTATCGGAGCACCCGCATGTATTTCAAGTGCTGTAAGCGTGGGTTCTACAACTGATGGTAGTGGTGGAACTAGTCCGGACAGTATCTCGTCTTTTTCAAATAGTGCTTCTATATTAGATCTTCTGGCTCCTGGTCAATGGATTACATCATCAGTTCCAGGAGGGGGAACTGCAACATATCCTGGAACGTCAATGGCTGCCCCTCAAGTTGCCGGGGCATGGGCAGTACTTAAGTCCAAAGAAA